>JBDNFX010000379.1:0-6589 GCA_041689575.1 Kapaibacterium sp. (SeqCode) | reverse complement strand
GATGTCGTTTGGTTCAGTGAACCACATATATAGAGAATTTTTGTTTGAGAAGAAATAACCGTTGATTGTTGCATTTTTTTAGAACGTTCTAATTTCCGTATCGCTTCCAAAATGGTAAGTACATATCAAAGAAAACAGAATATTGATACGTAAAAAAGTAAGCAAAATTACGTTTTTTTTATTGTTCAGCCAAAGTTCCAAGAATAAAATCTAATAGAATAGTAGATACAAAAGTAATTCAAAAGAATATTCTTATCCTAATAACATCAAAATTGTTGATAGATATAAAAAAATACCGTATATTTGTGTTCTCTTAGGAGGGATGGCCGAGTGGCTTAAGGCAACGGTTTGCTAAACCGTCGTAGCGGTATAACTGCTACCGAGGGTTCGAATCCCTCTCTCTCCTCAGAATAAACGACCCATAAATCCTGTAAATGCCTTATTTACAGGATTTTTTTTCATCTTTGGGTTTTCAAACAGGTTCGAACCAACAAGTCCGACCCAATTTTCTACAGAAAACTATAAATATCGATAATGTAATTCATACACTATAATGGGAACACATTGGTTCGTCTTTAAATAGGCAAATCGTTGAGTAATGGTTAATTGTATAATTAAAATTTGAAATTTTTTCCGGTTTTGAACGGTCTAAAATAATACAAAAATCAAAATTATTGCTGGTAAACAATGAATCGTCGCTTATTTACATCATCAGTATTGCTTTCAATTGCTGCAATTCCACGTTTACTTTTTGCGGAAGAACTTCCAAAAAAATTTAACGATATTATTACTTTGTCGAAAAGCCAAAAGTGGAAAGAACTTCCTATCGGCGATTTGATGGTAAAAATTGGTCAGCAATTAAAAGGGCTGCCGTATGTTGGCGGAACTTTAGAATGTGAACCAGAACAATGCAGAACAACGTTTTCAGGTTTAGATTGTGTTACGTTTTTCGAAACGTCGCTTTGCCTTGCTCGATGTATAAAGAAGAACACTATTTCACACGATGATTTTGTAAAAGAAGTAACCTTTACTCGTTATAGAAATGGTAAGTTAAACGATTATACTTCAAGATTGCACTACACTGCAGATTGGATAGCTAATAATGAAGAAAAGAAAGTTGTAACGAACATTACAGCGGTATTGAATGGCAACAAACAGTTCCCTAATTTTAATATTGGGTTTATGTCGTCGAATTCGAAATATTACCCAGCATTAATTTCACATCCAGAGTTTATTCCTATTATTTCTAAGCAGGAAAAAGCAGTTAATGCTAAAAAACATTTTATTATTCCAAAAAATAGTATTGAATCAATAGAAGATCTTCTGCAGAATGGCGATATAATTGCAATTGCAACTTCGAAAAAAGGGTTGGACTATGCACATACTGGAATGATTTATAAAGACGGTGCCACTACTCGATTTTTTCACGCATCGTCTTCAAAAAAGATTGTGATGATTGATGCGCGACTTTCGGAATATATAAACTCCGTTTCACATTACCTTGGAATTGCAGTAGCACGTCCATTAGAACTAGCTTAAAATATCATAAAATTTGTATTTTAAATCAAAATAGTTTTGTATATTTGGATTTAGAAATCGCCCTATTTCAAAATATTTATGAGTTTGATTATGAACATAGCATTTATCCGTTCAATTGTTTATGTTGTACTTTTATTTGTTGCAACATCTATTTGCACTATTTCTGTACAATCCCAAGAAACGCCCAAAGATCAGAAAATTTCTAAAGCATTAGAAAAAACACAGAAGAATTGGAACCTAACTCACGAACAAACGTTGCAAGTAAAGGTGATTCGTGAAGATGCTTCCAAACAACGTAAGGAAGCGAAAGGAAAACCGAACGAAAAAGAGTTAATAAAAAACATTAACAAAGAATCGGAACAAAAAGTAAAGTCCCTTCTTACAGAAGAGCAAAAAACTACAATTAAAGAAAAAGCTAGAGCTAAACGCAAAGAGAAAAAAGCATTAAAAGATAAAAAGATAGAGTAAGTTTCCGAATTGAATTGATGAAAATCGAATTCAATTAAACCTATTTCAGAGTATTATACTCTAATGTGTAAGTACAAGATTTACAGTATTTACATTTTATTAAAGGATTAGGATTATGAAAACGACTCAAAAATTAGTAGCAATGCTCATTGTAATTGGAGCAGTTCTTTTAATGAATTCGGTGAGTGTTCAAGCTCAAAAAGGCTATCGTGCGGACAAAGCAAAAGCTAAAATTGAGAAATTAAAAACTGAATTTAATTTAACTGAAGCACAAGTTTCTTCCATAAAAACCATTATCAAAGATGCTCGTCCAGACCGTAAAGAAGCAAAGCAAAAAAAAGATCGTGAAGAAATGAGAGAAATTGCAAAAGAAACTCAAGACAAGATTATGAACGTCTTGAATTCTGATCAACAAGTAAAATTCAAAGAGATGATTTCGAATAGAAAAAACGATAAAAACCTTCGCTAATTTCAAATTCGTTAAGTATTCAGATACCGAAGGTATACCATAAGGTCTGCCTTTTTTTGTATTGAAAAAGAACGTTAATACCTTGAATTCAAACAACACCTAACGAGAATGCTTAATTTTTTCGTATTTTTGTAACTATTCTGCTGGGAAAGGTGCAAGAGTGGTTGAATTGGCACGCCTGGAAAGCGTGTGTACCAGTAATGGTACCGAGGGTTCGAATCCCTCTCTTTCCACAAGAAGGGTTTCGTATCGTGAATGATTGTACAACGAATATTTTATCGGATGTATATTTCCTTTTTACGTATTTTTTTACCGATTGTAATAGCAATTCTCATTATAATTGTTGGTGGGTTAACGTATTCGTTTATCTATCGACACTTTATTTTGCCACCTGTCGTTGTATATTTAAATCCATCGAGCAGATTAGTTCCGGAAGAAGTTATACAGTTAAATATACTGAATGCGTCTGGTCAATCTCGAATAAGTAAACGTACAATGGATTTTATGCGCTCACGTGGATTCGATGTTGTAGAAATTGGAACGTACCATAGAAGAACAGATTCTTCGTTTGTCCTTGACAGAATTGGTGATTCCGTTTCTGCTGCCAGAGTAGCCGTTACATTAGGTATAACACATATACGTTTAGATATTGATTCTTCGCTTTTTCTTCGAAATACTGTTATTATCGGAACTGACTATAAATCTTTACGACCTTTTCAATAATTTTTTAAGGATCCGTTGCAAACTGAACCAAACCAATCGTATGTGTTAACAACATTATGTTGTGCCTTAGCAGATGATAAAAAAGCAGAACAAATAGTAGTGCTGGATTTACAAGATGTAGTTTCATCTCCGGCAAATTATTTTGTAATCTGTACTGTCCTTTCCGAAACGCAAGCCCGTGCAGTAGCAGATTCTATTCTTGCTACTACAAAGTCGTATGGTATTCAAATTCCTCGATATGAAGGATATCAATCTTCACAATGGATTATCGTTGACTTTTTTGATGTTGTTGTACATATATTTATTAAAGAACAACGAGAATTTTATAAAATTGAGAAAGTTTGGGGAGATGGAGTTCAATTTTCTTATAATCCAGATACCACTGATTTAGAGAAAATTGCAAAACCACCTGTTACTATTGCACCTACTACCACTATTTAGTATATAATGATCGAATCGTATTTAGCTCCATTATTCGAAAAAGCTCTTTCGGAAAGTGGAATCATTGGAATGAATGGTCGTATCTTTTTTGAACGTCCTAAAAATGCTGAACATGGAGATTATGCTTCTACCATTGCGATGGTTTTAGCGAAACAAGAAAAAAAGAATCCCCGAGCAATTGCTGAAAAAATAATAGAAAAACTTCCTTCATCTGAATTTGTAGAATCAGTAGAAATTGCTGGTGCTGGGTTTATTAATATACGATGTACTGCTTTGTTGTTTCAAACAGCATTGACTGATGTTGTATCGAAAGGTGAAACCTATGGGAGGCTTGAAAAAGGGAAGAATAAAAAAGCAAATGTAGAATATGTTTCTGCGAATCCTACTGGTCCACTTCACCCGGGTCATGGTAGGAATATTGCACTTGGCGACACAATAGCAACGTTGTTAGATTGGTACGGATATGAGGTAGTTCGTGAATACTATTTCAATAATGCTGGCAACCAAATGACAATGTTAGGAAAATCAATTCATGCTCGTTATTGTCAATTATTTAATCCTGATTATCCTTTTCCTGAAAATGGGTACAATGGACTTTATATAGGCGACTTAGCTTCAGAATTGAAAGTACGACATTTAGATAATTTATTAGAAGAAAATGAAAATTCAATAGCAATTTGCAAGCAAATTGGAGAAGATTGGGCATTTTCGGCTATTAAAAACACGTTGAAGACTATGAACGTACATCACGATGTATTTTTCAACGAAGATACTCTGTATTCTTCAGGTGCTATTGAAAAAGTTATTGCTGAGTTAAAAAAAAGAGATTTCGCCTATGATAGTGACGGAGCCGTTTGGTTCCGATCTACAATGTTTGGTGCAGACAAAGACCGTGTAATAGTAAAGTCTTCTGGTGAGCCAACATACCGTTTACCCGATATCGCATACCATATCAACAAATTAGAACGTGGATTTGATATTGTAGTCGATATTTTTGGAGCCGACCATATTGCAACTGTTCCTGATGTTATCTCAGGAGTAAAAGCATTAGGGTTTGATTCTGAAAAAATAAAAGCTATCATTTACCAAATGGTCGTATTTGTTCGAGACGGACAGCTGTTTAAGCCCTCAAAACGTAAGGGCGACGCATATACACTCGATGATTTAATTGTAGATACTTCCGCTGATATTGTACGTTATTTTTTCTTAATGAGGTCAACGAACACCCAATTAGAATTTGATTTATCATTAGCAGCAGAACAAAGCGATAAAAATCCATTGTTTTATCTTCAATATGCTCATGCAAGAATTTGTTCTTTGTTTGACAAAGTAACCCAAGAAGGCATTACACTTCAGACAGTACACGATGTTTCAGTATTAGTAGAACCTGCAGAAAAAGAATTAATAAAAACGTTAATGCGTTTCCCAACTACAATAGAAAAAGCTGCAGAATCGTATGAACCACAAATTCTTTGTGATTACTTACGAGATGTTGCAAATGATTTTCATTCATTTTACCATCATTGTCGAATAGTTGGTTCCGAAGAAACATTGATGCAAAGCCGTTTAGTACTAGCTTTAACAACGAAACAAGTATTAAAAAATGGATTTTCGATTTTAGGTGTTTCAGCACCAGTTAGAATGTAAAAATTCGGAAATATTATAAATTTAAACTAATACAATTATGAATGATTCAAAACCTACAATAGCTCAAAAATCTCCTTTTGTGCTTACAACAGAACCGGGAACTTATTGGTGGTGTGCTTGCGGCAAATCGCAAAATCAACCTTTTTGCGATGGTTCTCACAAAACAACTGAATTTGAACCAATACAAGTAGATGTTTCTGAAAAAAGGAATATTGCTTGGTGTGGTTGTAAACTAAGTAACAAGCAGATGTTTTGTGATGGTACTCATAAATCACTCTAAAATAAATAGATTTTTATCTCAAAAGGAAGGCTTCCCTTCCTTTTATTCGTTTATACAAACAACCTAAAACAACAATTTGAACTATGAAGTATCATTGTACGTCAAATGATAACTATTGTAGAACAATTATGCTTTCCTTAACAAGAAGGAACCCTATAAAATGATAAAATTTATCCAAAAAATCTTTGGTTCAAAGCACGATAAAGACATAAAAAGTTTAGAACCATTAGTTGCTGAAATTAATGAGTGCTTTGCAGAATATGCTTCATTGTCGGAAGAACAATTACGCTCGAAAACAAACGAATTTAAAACTGTAATTTCTGAATCTGTTGCTGAATTACTTAAAGAAGATCAAGAATTACGAACGACTCTTCAATCTGAAGATTTAGAATATTCTGAAAAAGAAAACATTCACGAACGTTTGTTAGAAATTTCTAAAGAAAAATTTAACATTATTAATGAAACATTACACGATTTACTCCCTGAAGCTTTCGCAGTAGTAAAAGAAGTTTGCCGCAGATTAAAAGGCAAAAAGTATTCTATTGTGGGTCAAGAAACTATTTGGGATATGATTCCTTACGATGTTCAATTGATGGGTGGAATTGTACTTCATCAAGGGAAAATTGCCGAAATGGCTACCGGTGAAGGTAAGACCTTAGTTGCTGTTCTTCCATTGTATTTGAATGCACTTGCTGGTTACGGAGTACATTTGATAACAGTGAATGATTATCTTGCTAAACGAGATAGAGAATGGATGCTTCCGGTATTTGATTATTTAGGTATCACCACAGGGTGTATTCAATCGAATATGGAGCCTGAAAATCGTAAATTAGAATATTTAAAAGATATTACATACGGCACCCATAACGAATTTGGCTTTGACTACCTTCGCGATAACATGGTTGTGGATATGACGCAAATGGTTCAACGTGAACATTGGTATTCAATTGCCGATGAGGTTGATTCTGTTCTAATTGATGAAGCTCGTACTCCATTAATAATTTCTGGTCCTGTGGTTCATT
>JBDNFX010000378.1:0-1255 GCA_041689575.1 Kapaibacterium sp. (SeqCode) | reverse complement strand
CATTTCCTATTGCTACTCCTAATTTTGAGGCAAATTCTGGAACAACATCAATATTAGAAAGTCCAGTAATTCTAGCTTCATTAAATAATTCTCGAATCCATTTTTCTTCGTGAACTAAACTATGATTTAAAATAGCTCCTGGTTCAACTACCTTATTAGGCCATAATTTTATATTGGAATGTAAGTGAGAATTTTCACCTATGGTGCAATTATCGGCTATAAAAACATTTTCACTTACAATAGCAGAATCTCCAATAATGATATTGTGACAAAGAACATCTTCTGTAACCGTTGCAAATGAACCAATAATAGCATTACTCCAAATTACCGATCTAGTAACCCTACTACCACTTTTGAGTAAACAACTATCACCAATAATTGAAGTTACAACCGAAGAACCATTTTCAATGACTACATTGTTACCAATAATGCTCCCACCAATAAACTCTACCTGATCACCAATTGAACAATTTGAACCAACAAATACACCCGGACGAATTTCTGTCCCTACATTTTCAATTGCAACTGTTTTATTTAATATATCTAAAGAAGCTTGTTGATATTCATTTAAATTACCAATATCTCTCCAATAACCTTCACAAGTAAATCCATACAGGGGTAAATTGTTTCTCAACATCAATGGAAATAAATCTTTACTAAAATCAAAATCTTTTTGATACGGAATTAAATCGAGAACTTCTGGTTCTAAAATATAAATTCCAGTATTTATCGTATCTGAAAATACTTGACCCCACGATGGTTTTTCTAAAAATCGAGTAATTCTCCCGTCTTCTTCAGTCATAACTATCCCAAATTGAATTGGATTCGTTACTCTTGTTAAAAGAATAGTCGCCATCGATTTTTGTTTGTCATGGTATTCTAATGCTTTTGTAATATCAAAATCGGTTAGAACGTCACCAGAAATAATTATAAAACGATCAGTTAAATGTTGATAAGCATTTTTTACACTTCCAGCGGTACCGTAATCAGCTTCTGCAGCAACATATTTCATAGAAATACCAAATTCAGAACCATCTTTAAAGTAGTCTTTAATCTTGTCAGGTTGGAAATAAAGTAAGGATACAACATCTTGAACGCCATGTTGTTTTAACAAATTAACAATATGGTGCATCATAGGCTTATTCGCAACAGGAACCATCGGTTTTGGAGAAGTCATCGTTAACGGTCGTAAACGAGTCCCAAAACCACCTGCCATTATTACTGCTTTATTCATATTTCTAATGCCTTGTTAGTG
>JBDNFX010000377.1:0-7383 GCA_041689575.1 Kapaibacterium sp. (SeqCode) | reverse complement strand
TTCATATAATGATCGTGATTACCTAAGGACGCTTTTACTCCAAAGGGAGCTTTTAGCTTTTCTAATTCCTTAGTGATTTTCCCAATTTCTTCAGTAGAAAAATTGACAAAATCACCTGTAATCGCAATCAGATCAGGACGTAATGCATTTGTAATCATTCGAATTTCTTGCATTGGCTTGTCGTCGTAAAACGAACCACAATGAATATCTGAAATTTGTGCAATCGTAAAGCCGTCAAACTGATGCGGTAAATTCGGCAAGTAATAGGTGATTCGTTCTGTATGGAAATCTAAACTTTCCTTGAAAACTCCATGCGTAACCAACACAAATGGAGCTCCAATTGCTGCCCATCCAATGTTTTGAACAAATTTTCTTCTATTTGGAAGTCCTCTCTCTAATTCTAATTCTGTTTTATCATTTGTTAGAATAGCTTTGGTTGATGTTTTCGATTGAAACCATTTTTTTATAGACCATTGAACAAAAGAAATTAACAAAAGTATTGGCACTATAAACAATTTAGGAAAATACCAAATGGCTAATAACGAATTCAAATATAATGCTGGTTTGGAAAGTGTAGGGTATAGGTATCTTTCCATTCCAACCCAAATCATCGATAAAACAGCCAAACTTGAAAGAACTAAATAGATGAGTGAATAGAATTTACTCCAATTTCTTGATAGAATATACTGTGAAAATCGACGATACAAATAGTAGTCCGAAACAATGAAAAGTAATAGTGAGGCGAAAAAAACAAATGATGGTATAGGCATAAATGTCCAGTAGAGGTTACATCAAAAATAAGGTTTTCTATACTACGAATTGTATAGTTACTAAAACTTTATATCTTTGTAATTGCTAACAATATTATTACGTAAAAAAGAGGTAGACAAGATGCAAGAATTATACCCAAATATTGAACCGTATTCAACTGGTTTTATAGACGTTTCGGAATTACATACAATGTATTACGAAGAATGTGGAAATAAAAACGGCAAACCTATTCTGTTTTTACACGGAGGTCCAGGAGGCGGAATTATTCCTGCGTATAGAAGGTTCTTTGATCCTGAATTTTATAGAATTATTTTGTTCGATCAGCGAGGTTCTGGGAAATCCACACCTAATGCAGAATTGACCGATAATACAACGTGGCATTTAGTAAGCGATATAGAGGTGTTAAGAGAACATCTTAAAATCGATGAATGGACTGTTTTTGGAGGTTCTTGGGGGTCTACTTTGTCGTTAACGTATGCCGTGTCTCATCCTACAAAAGTAAAGGCGTTAATTCTACGTGGAATATTCTTATGCCGTCCGCACGAAATCAATTGGTTCTATCAAGAAGGTGCATCCTTTATTTACCCAGATTATTGGGAAGACTATATAAGTATAATCCCAGTAGCAGAACGGAACGATATGGTTGCTGCATATTACAACCGATTAACATCTGAAAACTCCGTTACAAGGTTAGAAGCTGCTAAAGCTTGGAGTAAATGGGAAGCGGCAACTTCGAAAATTCATTATAGCGAAGAAAACGTCCAAGAATTTGACAATCCAGAATTAGCTTTAGCCTTTGCACGTATTGAGTGCCACTATTTTATCAATAAAATCTTTTTAGATTCTCCAGAATTTATTTTAGATAACATTCGAGAAATTAGACATATTCCAACAATAATTATCCAAGGTAGATACGATATGGTTTGCCCTATGACAACGGCTTGGGATCTTCATTTAGCTTTTCCAGAAGCAAAATTTATTGTTGTTCCCGATGCAGGACATTCTGCCTTAGAAACAGGAATTTGCAATGAATTAATTTCTGCTTCAAACGTCCTTAAAAAAGTTTGGAATTAGTTAATTATTTAGAAAGCAAAGAAATGGCACAACAATCTTCAATGTTACCCTTAGGTACGAAAGCAATAGAATTCAATTTAGCAGATTCGGTAACTTCTAAAAATGTTTCGTATTCATCATTGGCATCATCAGTTGGGACAGTCGTAATGTTTATTTGTAATCATTGCCCATTTGTAATACGACTTAAATCATCAATTGCAAGTATTGCAAAAGAATATTCGGAAAAAGGTTTTTCGTTCATTGCAATCAATTCAAATGATGTTGTGAATTATCCTCAAGACGGTCCTGAATTTATGAAAAAAGATGTGGAAGAATTTGAATATTCTTTTCCTTTCCTTTTCGATGAAACGCAGGAAGTAGCAAAAGCATTTCAAGCAGAATGTACGCCAGATTTTTATGTGTTCGATGGTGAAAATTCATTGGTCTATCGTGGTCAGTTCGACGAGTCCAGAATTGGGAATACAATCCCAATAACTGGTGATTCTTTAACCAATAGCTTAGATGCTGTGTTAGAAGGTCTTACTCCTGATGAGAATCAAAAACCAAGTGTTGGTTGTGGAATAAAATGGAAATAATTTTAAAAGGAAAAAATATAATGAAAAATGTAGCAAAAGTATGCTCTTTGTTTCTAATGGCTTCAATTCTGTTTTCGTGTTCAGAAGAAACAGTAACTCCTGTTCCTCAACAACAGTTTACCTATAAAACAACGGTTGGAACTAAAACAACCTACGATTACTTTCAAGACTCTACAACAACAGAAGCAGGTTATTTTCAAATTGGTCAAATTGAAAAATTAATCATCTCACAAATTCAAATATTGAATAAAAATGGATTTGTTCAAGTGAATACAACCATCCCCCAGGCAGGTTCCCCTGCTCAAGCAGGTAGCGATACGGCAATATATACTACTGAAAACGGAAATATTCTGCTTTACATTGATAACCCAAGCGATTTGTTAGCAGGATTAGTTCCAGATTCGTTGAAACCAGCGTCTAACCCACGATGGCTAAACTATTTGCGTCCGCAAGAACCAATAGGGCAATCGTATGTTATTTCAACAAATGACAGTATCGATATTCAATTTCCTTTAGCGGGAATAATTACCCCAATAAAGGCAATTTTAAATGTAAGTGGTGTTGTCGAAAAAGAAGAGACCATTATGTATAAATCGTTGCAATACAAAGCAAAAAAAATAATTATTACTGTTGCAATACAAGCATTCCTAACTCCCGGTGGAGCAGCAATCCCGTTAACCTTTGTTTCTCAATTTTGGGTTGCAGATTCTTTAGGAATTGTAAGAAACGATTACGCTCCTCCAGCACTACCAGGACAAACATTCCCACGCTTCAGACAAATACAAGTTTCTATACAGTAAATAAAAAAATCCCTCTTCCAAACGAAGAGGGATTTTTTAATTTTAGTGGAGAATATGGGGGAGTGTTATTTAGACGTTAACTACGTAGCTGGAAAGAAAAGAGTAAAACTTCTTTGTTCTTCAAGACAGACAAAGCTTTTTTATCTGTTTCATTAGTATCAATTTCAATATAGTTTTCTTTTATGTACGTTGTCAATAACTTAAGCTTACTCTCTATTTCTTTCTCGTTAATTTTTAGAGAATTAAAGTTCTCTAATGCTTCTAAATCATGTTCTTCAAACACATAGGTTTCAGTTTCTTCATTTAATTTATAGTATTTAGATTATTTCCCTACAAATATATCTACTAAATGTAACTAATAAAAATGGAATATGAAATTGGATTATTGACTTACAGTAATTGTAGTTTTCTGTTTGCTGTTTCTAAAATAGTAGTAAAGTGTGGTGTAACAACTATTTCGGTTGTTTTGAGCGGCGAAATGGGTGCGTTTGTTATATTCTATTCAGTGGACGTTGTAAACCATTGAGTGTCGTGCCATTTACCAAACTTAAAGCCTATGTTCTTAAATGTACCAATTTCTTTGAATCCCATTGCTTTGTGAAAGCCTACACTTTTATCATTTGGTGTGGTAACACCAGCTAAGAGTGTGTAAAACCCTTGAAGTTGTAAAATTGAAAAGAGTACTTCGTAGGTAATTGATGCGACGCCTTTTAAATGATTTGCTTCAGAAAAGTAGATCGATGATTCGATAGACCATTGATAGGCAGTTCTGTGTCGATGTGTACTAGCATTAGCGTATCCAATTACTTGGTCATTCTTTAAACAAACTAACCATGGGAAATCAGTTGAAATTGTGCGAATTCGTTGTAACATTTCATCAACAGAAGGCGGTATATATTCAAACGAAATAGTGGTGTTTTCAACATACGGTCTGTAAATTTCTGCAATACTGGCTGCATCTGATTCTTGAACTAAGCGAATTTCCATAGTATCTTTTATCATAGTGTCGGTGATGAAGTAAAAAAACGTACTGTCGAATTGATAGATTGTTTTCGTGTTGTAGATTTTAAAAAATCGTGAAAAAAAGTTCTAATTTGAGATGAATTTGGTTGACAAAAAAAGCCCATTGTAGAATGGGCTTTTTAGAGATATTTTCACAAGAAACTTGTAAGGCTTAAATTTTCGGTTCTAAGGTTAAAGGGAACATTACATTTACTTCGTAATTCGATTCACATTTAGGGAACTTAATTTTCCCAAGTAACAAAATAATACACGGTTCAATATTTGGATTTGGACTTGAAAGTAGACAAGAAAGCATTTGAATATCGGAAACATCGCCATTCAGATTGATTTTGAAAGCAACCATTAAATTTGCTGTCAAATTTTTGTCAGTTCCATTGTTTTGATTATAACAATTCAACACACCAGCAATATTTTTCCGTAAAACGGAACGAACTTGAAACATGGTTCTACCTTCACTAACAGAAACTTCACCAAAAGCTTTAGTTTCGTCAGTTCCCATAAACACATTACAATCTTCGTGGAAGATTTCTACCTTAGGGTCGTTCTTTTTATTCTTATCATGTTTCTTCTTTGTTTCATTTTGTTGAGCAAATACAGTATCTGATACAGTAAATAACAACATTAAAGAAAAAATGAATACAATCAATTTCATATAGTATGGCTTCTTCAACAGAAAAACTGCTGATTTCTTATAATAATTCTTTATTTGATAATAAGTTCTTGTACAATTTTCGAACCAATGTTTTCATTGAGACGTTCAATCAAATCTTTTCTTTTCATTAGTAATTCAGTTTTCCAAACAGGATGAGAAACATTTAAAGTTAATTTTCCTTTTTCAAACGACTTTATTGTTGCAAATTGAGAAATAATAGGTCCTACAATATCAACCCAAACAGTATCAATTTTGTTGTTCTTGATAATGGAATTTATTCCACTTAGTTCTTGAATTTCTTCTAGAATTGCTTGAATATGTACAGATTTATACATTTATTTGTTGGACTTCTCCATTTAAAACAGAAAAACTTGACCAAGAAACATTCGATTCAATGCTTTGCCGAATCCTCGTGGAATCGGTGCTTGTTACAAAGGTTTGACAGTTACATTCATTGACTAACGAAAAGATATTAAACGATCTTTTATCGTCAATTTCTGCAAAGATATCATCAAAGAGTAACAGTGGTTTTTCTTGTAACAATGTTTCAAGATACAAAAATTCTGCAAATTTTATACTACTATATAAAGTTTTATGTTGACCCTGCGATGCAGAATCTCGAACATTTCTATTATTCAATAAAAAATCTACATCTTCTTTTTGAGGTCCTAAAAGGGTTAAACCTCGAATTAACTCTTGTTTATTAATAGAATTGAAAGAATCTCGTAATTCATTTTCAATGGAATCACTATTGTTCGTATAACCTGATGGAATAAAATTAAACTCAATTTCTTCTTCTTTATTTGAAATTGTAGAATAATATTTTTGAACAAAAGGAAGAAACCTTTTTAAAAATAGTTGACGAGCAGAACAAATGTTCGAAGAAAGTCTGATAAAATCTTCAGTAACAATATCAAAAATATCTTTTTGAAATCCAGCACCTTCCCTTGCTTGCTGTAAAAGAGCATTCCTGTGTTTTAAGATTCTCTTAAATTTCAAAGTTGCTGCAGCGTACGATTTAGAAGATTGCGATAAGATTGTGTCGAGAAATTGTCGTTTATTGCTGGGAGAACCTGCAGTTAGTACTTTGTAATCAGGTGAAATTATAACTAAGGGGATAATGCCTATCAAATCTTTAGGAAGTACAGAATCTGAATATGAGTTTGAAATCTTTTTTCTACTGCCACTTTCGTATGTAATACTAACAGTATAGGGCGTTTTTATATCTGTACTACATTGTAGCGATGAAGAAAACGATTGTTTCCCTTGTTGAATTAAGGATGCATCTGGAACTTCCAAGAAGCTTCTACTAAGTGAACAGAGTGAAATTGCTTCGAGTATACTTGTTTTGCCTGCACCATTATTTCCTACAAATACATTGACATCTGTATTCAGTGCTCTTAATCGAGTTTGGCTATGATTTCGAAAGCTATTGAGAAGTATTGAATCGACAATCATTATTGTTATTTTTAGGAAGTAGAAATTGATTCATAGTACGATTGAAGTATTGATATTTCTAATTGAGAAACGAGTTCATTTCTACGAGATTTTACGTGTTCCATTACCGAGAATGCTTTTGAAAGAATAACACTTTCGTGAATTGACCCTTGAATCCAGGAAAAACTTTCTACGTACTTTGGAGGAAATTCTGAAGTTGCAATTGTACACATTGTTCCAATAACAGTACCGGTGTTTAACTTTGTCAAAATTGCGGTTTTAGAGTGATCGCCGATAAAAGAACCTAAAAACTGTTTTCCAGTTTTAATACTTTGCTTGTTTGGAAATTCGATGGTTATTTCACCGTAGGTATTTTTAAGGTTGGAGGTAGTGGTTCCTGCCCCAAGATTTACATATTCACTTATAAAAGAATGGCCTAAAAAACCATCGTGTGCTTTATTAGAAAATGCTTGAAATATTGAAACTGAAACTTCTCCACGTACCCTACAATTTGGACCAATACTACACCCACCAGTAATAGATGAATTAGCATTAACTGTACTGTGATCACCAATATGAATAGGTCCAAACAAGACCGTATGTGGCATAACAGTAACGTTGTTTCCTAATATGATAGGTCCATTTCTGCTGTCCAAAACAACAGTAGAATGGAGATTAACATCCTTACCTAAATGAATCTGATGTCCGGTTCCATAACTAAAAACACCCATTTGCCACAAAAACTGGGCATCTACGGTTGAAGGTTCAAGGAACAAACTATCGCGAAGTATGATTTCCTTATTAACTTCAACGGCGTCCCAAAGATATTGAATCAAAGAACCGACAAGAGGAAAAGTTTCATTAGAATTATGAAAGAAATTTGTAGAAATATTTGGTAGTTCGGCATCTTGTTCAAAGAATTGAAATTTTCCTATAGAAACAGAAGTATTCTTTTGATAAAAGGAAACTTCTGTGGAACTAGTTTTTGACAACACTAGTTGAATATCTTGCAAAAAAGTAATGGATGGAATAAATCGAGCATCTAAAAACA
>JBDNFX010000376.1:0-16409 GCA_041689575.1 Kapaibacterium sp. (SeqCode) | reverse complement strand
GGGCGAGGGAGTTTTCATTTGATGTAAAGACGCCCAAATTGGGTGTCCTTTTTTGTAAGATACAATTCACCTCCGTTGGAGGGGTGCCTGAAAGGCGGGGTGGTTTCTTTGTATTCTAAAGAGTAAATTCTATACGACAAATCTATCTTTGACCCAGTAAAACTATGTATTCTTTATAAAATATTTTGATAAACAACTATATATATATGTATTTTTGTAGTCACTTACTATTATAGTTGAATTTCGTAAAAACTAGTTGCTATTGTATAAACTACAATTTGATTAAAATTGCTGAATTTACTATTCATTCGAGTGTAATACATTGTTGATGACACATAGAACGTCATCATTTTCAAATAAAACTTACAACAATTTAAGGCATAAAAAATTATGAACGTAACAGTTGCGACACAACAAATTGGCGCTGCAAAATCAGATATCAATGTGATTTTTGTATTTTCTGATAAAAAAATATTTCAAGGTCAAACGAAAAGTATTTCTGAAACATTTCCAGAAACTTCAAACTATTTTCTTTCACAAAGCGACAAAGCAGGTAAAAAGTTTTCTCAAACAATTGTTTACACAGCTTCAAAATCTTGTAAAAGAGTTCTTATTGCAGGTTTAGGGGAAAAAGATAAATTGACCTTAGAGACAATTCGACGTTCCGTAGCAAAGGCAGTAAAAACTGCAATTGCTGAACGTGTAGAATCAGTTTCTTTTCATATCCCAACAAAAGAAGGTCTTTCTAACGGTGATATAGCCTTTGCAATTACTGAAGGTGCAATGCTTAATTCCTATAAATACGATAAATTTATTTCAACAAGAGATAAAGAAGATTCAATTGACAGAATCAAAACTATAACTATCTATAGTGAATCAGAAGAAATTGCAAAAGAAGCAACTGCAGAAGTTAAACAAGCTGTAGGAGTATGCGAAGGTGTATTAGTTGCAAGAGATTTAGCAAATGCTCCTGATAACGAGATTTATCCTGAAAGTTTAGCCGAGGCTACTGTTGAATTAGGCAAAAAATGTGGATTTACAGTAAAAGTATTAGACAAAAAAGCCATTGAAAAAGAAAAAATGGGTGGTTTAATAGGTGTTAATAAAGGATCTGAAAAACCTCCCGTATTCATTATTATGGAATACAAAGGTAAAGGAGCTAAAAAAGGTGAACAACCAATAGTATTAGTCGGAAAAGGAATTACTTTCGATACTGGTGGAATTTCATTAAAACCAGGTGAGGGTATGGCTGCTATGAAAATGGATATGCATGGTGCTGCATCTGTAATAGGAACAATGGTTGCAATTTCAAATGCAAGTCTTCCTATTCATGTGATTGGGTTAGTTCCTTCAACGGAGAATATGCCTTCAGGATCTGCAATTGTACCGGGCGATGTATTGATTCATCGTGGTGGCAAATCTTCAGAAATTGACAACACCGATGCAGAAGGTCGTTTGGTTTTAGCAGATGCCTTAGATTATGCAACAGATTTAAAACCACAAGCAATTATCGATTTAGCTACTTTAACTGGAGCTTGTGTGATTGCCTTAGGAAATGTAGCAACTGGAATGATGGGAACATCTGATTCCGTAAAACAAAAACTTTCTGCGGCAGGATATTTTTCAAATGAATATGTTTGGGAATTACCCTTATTCGAAGAATATGAAGAACAAATTAAATCAGATGTAGCAGATCTTAAAAATACTGGCGGCAGAGCGGCTGGTACAATTACAGCAGGTTTATTTTTGAAAAACTTTGTAAAAGATTGCCAATGGGTACACTTAGATATCGCTGGAACGGGAATGGTATCTAAAGAATCTGACTATATTCCCAAAGGTGGTACTGGCGTAGGAGTTCGTTTGTTATATAGAACACTTCGTAATTGGTAGAACACGAATAATTTAAAAAAATAACATATTTTTAGCCTTTCACACTCTTGAGAGGCTTTTTTGTTCAATAGGTTTCAACTTAAACGTCTACTGTACCAATATTTTACAAAAGCAATACAAGAATGCTCAACGAAGAATTACGGAAACAATTCGAAAAAGAAGCAATTCCACACATGGATGCTATCTACAACTATTCGTTACGAATGTGTAACGACCCCGATGAAGCAGAAGATTTAGTGCAGGAAACTTATTTAAAAGCGTATAGATTTTTTGATAAGTTTGAAATTGGAACTAATTGCAAAGCGTGGTTGTTTCGTATTTTAAAGAATACCTTTATAAACAAGTATCGCAAAGATTCTAAAGAACCTGAAAAAGTTGACTACGGTGCAGTAGAAGAGTTCTATGAACTTATTAGAGATACTAACAGTACATCTATAAATTTAGAAGATTCCATTTTTGAAAACCTTTTTGAAGATGAAGTATCTAATGCATTACAAAAACTTCCAGATGAATTTAGAACAGTTATTATATTATGCGATATTGAAGGACTCACGTACGAAGAAATTGCTGAATTCTTAGACTGTCCAATAGGAACTGTACGCTCACGGTTACACAGAGCCCGGAAAGTACTTGCTACTTCACTATTGGAATATGCTAAATCTAAGGGCTTTGCCAAAACTAACTAAATCTACTTTTTATTTTGATGTTTTAAACAAAACAGATTCCACCAATGAAACAGTTAAACACACAGTTGTTAGAATTGATAACCGCATCAGTTGATAAACAACTTTCACATTCAGAACAATCAAGCATTGACTCTCAGATAAAAGAATCTGAAGTGCTCTCCTTTTATAACAAAATTGAAATTGCCACAAAAAAGGCAGTTCAGTCAAGGCCTTTATTGAGGCATTCTACCCCACAAAATATACGTCAATCAATTTTTTTAGAACTTGATAAAATTGATTTAGATAATACTAATGAAAACACTCCAATTCCGGTTGTTCGAATTAAATCTTTTTCATATAACCCATTTTCAAATCCATTACGCTCAGTAGCATCATTTATATTTGTTCTACTGATTGGAATTGGAGTAACAAAATATTTAAATACCCAAGATCTAATTTCTTTTCAATCCGATAATAATTTTTGTACACAGTCGTTAGTAAATTATAGTTTGCTTAACTCAGGTTCAGCAGCAATAACTTTTAAGACAAATAGTAGTGAAGAACTGAAAGGTTATTTTACATCTAAAAATGTTAATTTTCCTGTACAGCTACCGCTTATAGATGGTGAAATTCTTGGTGCAACAGTTTCTGAAATTAACTCTTGCATGGTAGTTACTGTTGTTTATAAAACTAAAGATAACAAACTTATTGCTATGTCAGAAATGAAATTGGATGGTGAAAAATCTCCACTTCCAATTAATGAAGGCATATTAACTACGGTCAATCAAGGTGGTTGGTATTGGGAACAGCTAAATAATAATACTTCATTTGTTGTTTGGAAAAAGAATGATGTACTTTGTGCAGTAGTTTCTGATTTGCCAGTTGACAAATTAGCAAAATTATTCTCATGGGAAAAAGTATGATGTTTCGATTAATTGTTCTGGCGAGTTCGATATTCTTTTATTTTGCAACAGAAGTATGTACAGCAGAAAAATCTCCTGAAAAGATTTCTACTTTTAATAAATCTGAAGCTGAAACTCCTTCCACGGTAGATATCCCTGTGTACACTATTTCAGAGGTTATACTTGGTGCTGAAGGTAAAGTCCCAGACTTTTCTTGGGTCGATGAAAACGGAGTAACTCTAAAATTTTCAGAAGTTTCAAAAAATAAAGTTGTGTTTTTAAACTTTTGGGCTACTTGGTGTGGACCTTGTAGAAGAGAAGTTCCTGACATCTGTGAACTTAAAAAAGAATTTCCTGAAAAAGATGTTGTGATTATTGGCGTTGCTTTAGACAAAGATGATGCAAATGGAAAAGCTATTGACAAAGTTAAAAAATTCATTAAAGATAGAAACGTAAATTACACAATAATTTTAGGAGACTTAGATTTAATTGATGCTTTTGGCTCAGACAAAATTCAATCTATCCCAACTACTTTTATTATTGATAAACAAGGTAATATTCCTGAAAATGCTATTATTGGTGCTAGATCGAAAGACCAATTTGGCAGTGCCATTAAAGAAAAAATGAATTAATATTCCCTAAAAATACTTACTTAAAAAGCTCTTTTGTTTTCCAAAAAGAGCTTTTTTAATTTAGAAGAAAATGTATAAAGAAACTGATTAATCTTCTAAAATTTCTTTTTCTTTCTTTGCTAAAATAACGTCAATATCTTTAATGTATTTATCAGTAAACTTTTGAATTTCGTCTTCACCACGTTTGCGATCATCTTCTGAAATATCCTTCGATTTTTCTAATTTTTTGAGATCTTCCATGTGGTCACGTCTTACATTTCTAACGGCAATTTTACTTTCTTCTGAGATTTTTTTACATTGTTTTACAAATTCTTTTCTACGTTCTTCTGTTAAAGGAGGAATTGGCACGCGAACTATATTCCCATCATTCGATGGATTTAAGCCTAAACCAGCAGACTGTATAGCTTTTTCAACTGGACCTAACATTGCTCGTTCCCAAGGTTGAACTATAAGTGTTTTAGCGTCAGGTGCAGAAACAGTTCCAATTTGAGAAAGAGGAGTCGGAGTTCCGTAATAATCTACTTTTACGGGGTCTAACAAACTTACTGATGCTCTCCCAGTCCGAACCTTTGAAAGTTGTTGTAGAAAGTGATCGACAACTTTCGCCATCGAATCTTTAGTTTCTTCAATTACTGTATTCATACGTATTCTATCTTTTAGTTTGGTAATGTTTAACGTAAATTGTATCGAATGTAGCGTCATTTAATTGTATAAATCCGTTATTTTTGCATTGTTAGAACAAAATACGTTACTTTTGTGTTGATTGTGTAATATAGAGTAAACAAAGAGAGAATGATTCATCATTTACGTGGAACTATAATAAATAAAAACACCAACGAAGTTGTAATTGAATGCAATGGAGTAGGGTATTTTTTGAGTGCAAGTGTACGAACTATAGAACAATTACCTGAAATTGGAGCTGAAGCTATGTTGCTCACTATTTACCAACAACGTGAAGATATGGTGCAGATTTTTGGATTCTTTTCTGAAGATGAACGATCCACTTTTAAATTACTTACTTCTATTTCGGGAATTGGTGGAAAAATTGCAATTGGTATATTATCGGCAACTTCTGCTGAAGAAATGCAACGTGCAGTGTTAGAAAACAACCTTGTTTTTTTACAAAAATTGCCCGGAGTTGGTAAAAAAACTGCTGAACGTATTGTTATTGAACTTCGCGATAAAATGACATCTATTTCTGGTTCGTCTCCAATTACAAATCAGTTTTCTGCAATTCAAATTGAAGCGCTTACCGCCCTTCAGTCCTTGGGGTTTTCTAAGCTTGTAGCTGAAAAAAGTATTCGTTTGGCTTTAACAAACAATCCCTCGGTGAAAAATTCTGTTGAACAATTGATTAAACAAGCTTTACGCTTTTCAATGTCGTAAAAAATGAACTAAAATGAGCATAAAGTATGTTATTGATAATTCCACATATTGAACTGAGCGATGGTAAGAGTAACCTTCGTATTCAAGCTACTCCAGGGAAAGAACAATTGTACGAAAGTTTTTCGAATCACCCTCTTGAACTTGCGAAGCTTTGGCGGAGAGAAAATGCTAAAACATTACAAGTTACCGACAATGATTCGTTCAAATCAGGTGTAATCCAAAAACGTCAAATTCTTTTATTAGCACAATCTGTTGATATTCCCGTACAACTATTTTGCGAATTTCAATCCGTAGAAGAATGTGCGTATTTTCTCGAAAAAGGAATATATAGGGTAGTCATTGGTGAGTTAGCTTTGCAGGAACCAGAAGAAGTGAAAGCCCTACTAAAAGAATATACTTCTTCAAGAATTGTTTTTGGATTGCTTTCAAAAAATGAAAAGTTTTCATCTAAAAACACAGATTTTGTTATTTCTGATTTTGAATTTGAAAAAGAAATGTTTTCTTTAGGTGGACGAAGATTAATTTACACCGATTTAGATTCTTACGGAACTTTGTCTGGTCCGAATTATAGCCGAATTCAGAAAATGGCAGAACAATCACGTATGAAAATGACGGTAGGTGGGGGCATTGCAATGCCAGAACACCTTTGGAAGCTACAAGAAATTTCCAAAAATGTTATTGATTCTGTCATAATTGGTAAGGCTTTATACGAGAATAAATTCCCCTGTCAGAAGATTTGGAGACTCATAGAAGAAGAAATTGAACAAGAAATACACGAAGTTTCTTGATGGTATGCAAAAAAATCGTATTTTCGTAGTTGGTGGTGATAAAAAAGTTATTCGAGAACTAAAAGTAATTTCGAACGGAGCAAGTTAAGAATGCCTACAATATTTATAGACGGCGAACAAATTGAAGCAAAAGAAGGCCAAACGATTATCGAAGCGGCTCTTGAACATTCTCTTACTGTACCACATTTCTGTTGGCACCCTTCCTTATCAGTTGCGGGAAATTGTCGTATGTGTTTGGTGAATGTTGGTTTCCCAAGCCGTAACCCTGACGATGTAGATGCGAATGGGAATAGAACTATTAATTACCAACCTAAAGCAGCTATTGCTTGTGCAACTCCTGTTGCCGATGGTATGCATGTTAGTTTAACAGGTGAAAAATCTATTGAAGCGCAAGAAGCGGTTATGGAGTTTTTACTTATTAACCACCCACTTGATTGTCCTATTTGTGATGAAGCCGGGCAATGCAAATTGCAAGAATATGCTTTTAATCACTCAAAAGGGAAAAGCCGTTTCGACGAGCGAAAAAATCATAAAGATAAAAGAGTTGAATGGGGTCCGACTATTATGTTCGATGGCGAACGTTGTATTTCTTGTTCCCGTTGTATTCGATATGCCGATGAAATTGCAAAACAGCCTGTGTTGACTTTTGTTCAACGTGGTGACCATGTTACTATTCAATTGTTTGAAAATACTCAATTTGATTCTCCATATTCTATGAATGTTATTGAGCTTTGCCCAGTTGGAGCTTTAACTTCTATTGATTTCCGTTTTAAAACACGCGTTTGGGAAATGAGTTTTACTGATTCTGTTTGCCCAGGTTGTTCACGTGGTTGCAATATGCAAATTGGTGTTCGTGATAACCAAATTTTACGTTTGGAACCAAAAACGAATATGGAAGTAAACGAATATTGGATGTGCGATTACGGTCGTTTAACCCAATATGATTCTGTTAATTCCAACAGAGTTTCTGAACCAATGGTTCGGAAAAATGGAACGTTAACTACTGTTACTTGGGATGAAGCAATTGCCGAAGCTGCAAAATTACTTTCTTCTGTTCCAACTAAAGATATTTCTTTGGTTGCTTCTTCTGAATCTACAAATGAAGATCATTTCGCATTAATGAAATTTGCAAGTTTACTTAATACAAGTTCTATAGATTATGTTTCTAAAGTTGATGTTACTTTTGGTGACGACTTCTTGAAACAAAACGATAAATCCTTTAATTCTTTTGGTTTAACTGCTTTGAAATCTAAAGGGTCCGGCAATACACAAGAAAATTTTTCTGTTAAAAAGACTCCTCTTCTCATTACGCTTGACGATACACTTTCGAAAGAATCGGTTTCCGATGCTGATGCGATTATAGTTTTTGCTTCTAACAAAACTGAAATTCTCGACAATGCTTCTGTTGTATTTCCTTTAAGTACTTTTGCTGAAGTTGAAGGAACTGTAATTAACTTCCAAAATAGAGTGCAACATTTTGAACCTGCCGTTGCAACAATTGAAAACCAGCGATTTATGGGAATGAAAATGTCTCGTTGGGATGCTATGGGTGCCTTTAATGACCGTTGGACACAAGGTGAAAAAAGAAATTCTCGTCAAGGGTGGTCAATTCTTCAATCACTTGCTTCGCAATTGGGTCAAGAATGGAATTATACTAAATCAGAAGAAGTTTTTGCTGAAATTGCAACTACTTATCCTGAATTTGGTATTATGAATTATTCGAACCTCGACGAATATCAGGGATTACTACTTGGTAAAACCGAATTACCTGAGAAAAAAACTATTGTGTATGAATCGCACACTATGAAACCAAATTGATAATCTAATTAAAACGCTTAGAAAAACAATATGTTAGAAATTATTACTACTGCCCCAGAATGGGTTATACAAATTGTCATTACGATTATTAAAATTGTTATCGTATTACATATAATGCTGCTTGGTGCTTCTGGTATGGTTTGGTTAGAACGGAAAGCTTCCGCTTGGATGCAATATAGAAGTGGTCCCAACAGAGTTGGTCCATTTGGTTTGTTGCAACCGTTTGCTGATGTTATAAAATTGGTATTCAAAGAAGACATTGTCCCCGACAATGCAAATAAAACCTATCATTTCCTTGCACCGTTGATTTCCATTTCGGTAGTCATATCGGTGTATGCCGTTCTTCCTTTTGGTGATTATATTACTATTGCAGGAAGAAATATTTCCTTAGCCGTTGCTCCTAATATGAATATTGGTTTACTCTATATTTTTGCAATGTCGTCCTTAGGAGTATACGGAATTACTTTAGCTGGGTGGGCTTCTAATAGTAAATATTCTCTCCTCGGTGGTTTGCGTTCTGCTGCCCAAATGATTTCGTATGAAATTTGTATGGGTGTTTCTATTATTGGTGTGATAATGATTTCTGGTACATTAGATTTGACTGAAATTGTGAACAAACAAGATGGTATGATGTGGAATGTATTCCTTCAACCTATTGGGTTTATTATTTTCTTAGTTGCTTCTTTTGCTGAAACTAATAGAGCTCCTTTCGATTTACCTGAAGCCGAACCAGAACTTGTTGGCGGTTACCATACTGAATATTCTGGAATGAAATTCGGAACGTTCTTTTTAGTGGAATATTCGCACATTATCCTTGCGTCGTCTATACTTACTGTTTTGTTTTTTGGTGGGTGGACTCTTCCTGTTAAATTAGAAGTTCTTCAAGGGTTGGGCATTCCTGCTTACCCTGGGTCGATATTAACGGTACTTCTTCAAGCAGGTTCTTTCTTTACTAAAATGGGATTCTTCTGTTTCTTTTTCGTTTGGGTTCGTTGGTCATTACCTCGTTTCCGTTACGATCAGCTAATGAATCTTGGGTGGAAAATTTTTCTACCGTTAGCCTTAGCGAATATCTTGTTAACAGGGATTGGCTTGGCTATTTATAATGCGTATTTCAGATAATATAATAAGGTCTTTTACTAATGGCAAATGTTACTAAAAATACTGAAGCACAACGTCTCACTTTTTGGGAAAAACTCTACCTTCCTGAAATTGCTCGTGGACTAGGACTTACTTTCAAAGCTATGTTCAAACCAAATATGACTCGTCAATATCCGGAAGAACGTTGGGAACCGGAAGGTTCGTACCGTGGAAGACCTGTTTTGGTTCTCGAAGAAGATGGCGAACGTTGTGTTGCTTGTGGACTTTGTTCCCTAGTTTGTCCGGCTTTAGCTATTGAAGTTCAAGCTGGTGAAACTGAAAAAGAGAAAGAACGTTTTCCAATATTGTTCGAAATCAATATGCTTCGATGTATCTATTGTGGTTTCTGCGAAGAAGTTTGCCCTGAAGAAGCTATTGTAATGTCTAAAGACTATGAATTAGTTTTTACTTCTCAAGAAGATGCGATTTATGGAAAAGATAAATTGTTAGTTCCTGTTGCTAAACTTCAAGACCGTTTAGAATTTCTACGTCAATATAAATAATTTCTTCTTATATTTCGAAAATCTCAGAGCCAACTTTTTCAGTGGCTCTTTTTTTTTGCCTACCATTATGCCATAATCAGTTATTTCCATGGCTTGTTAACGAAATTCCCATATATTCACCGTATAAAACAACTTCAAATTACCCTGTTCAATGTACTAATGAAGATTGGTGAAAATGAAGAATTTACATTTGAACCAAAGAACTTAATAATTCAAGAAAGAAAATCAGGCACTCTACGAGTACGATTTAGTCCCAAGACTGTTAAATGTGGAACCAACAGTAGGTAATTTTGGATTAGTGGTTACTATACACGGCAACCAAATTGAGATTGTAGCCGAAACTCGTGAACGAGGCAAATTTGATATTGAATTCTATTCGTTACAAGGACAAAAACTACATACAAGTAGTCAAACAATCAACGAAGAACAGTATATCATCTCAAATGTAGATATAACAAACTTTGCAACAGGAAGTTACTTCATAGTTGCCAAATCGGCAACGATGCAAAAAACATATCAGATCAACATTATACGATAAACGAAAAAAGCCACTCAAGGAGTGGCTTTTTTTATTCAGTGGCAGGAGAACGTAATTGCAATAATGCTTCGTCGGTTGTAGGAAGAATTTCAAATATTCTTTCAAGTTGAGAAATTCTCAACGAAGTAATAATATTTTCGTTAGCTCCAACAATTACAACAGGGGCTTCATGTTCTGCCATTTGGCGTTCAGCAATGAGTAAAGAACTAATTCCAGCAGAATCCATAAATTCAACGTGAGAAAGATCAATTACTAATGCAGCTAAATTTGGTTGACAAAGAATCAAAAACTCAGATTTTAAATCTCCAGAGATAACTGCATCTAAATTCGGAGTTTTTAAAGTAAAGATTGCTATGTCGTCGTCTTGTTCAATCGAAAATTTCATATAAACATATTCCTTTCAATGCAATGTACGAAAAAATACTCAAAAGAACGTGATGAAAACCAAACATACAATTTATCGATACGAAACAGTAATATGTTCTAACAAGAATTTCTCCATTGCATAATAGAATTCCATTCTGTTTTCTTCGTTGTGAAAACCGTGTCCTTCGTTGTCTTTGACCATATATTCAATATCGACACCCCTATTTTTTAAAGCAGCAACAATTTGGTCAGATTCAGCTTTTTTAACCCTAGGGTCGTTAGAACCTTGAGCAACAAATAAAGGAGTTACAATGTTGTCCACAAAGTTTACAGGAGAAGTAGCAAAAAGTGCGTCTTTATCTTCTTCGGGGTGTCCAATCATTTTATAAACCTTTCCTAAAAGTGGTTTCCAATATTCAGGGAAAGATTCAAAAAAAGTAAAGAGATTCGAAACACCAACATAATCGATTGCACAAGCGTAAAGTGTCGGCGTGTATGTAATTCCTGCTAAAGTGGCATAACCGCCATAGGAAGCACCATAAATAGCTATATTCGAAGGATCTGCCAACCCAATGTCTGTTAAATGTTTCACACAATCAGTAATATCGTCTTGCATCGTTTTACCCCATTGTTTAAAACCAGCGGTATAGTGGTCTAATCCAAACCCTAAGGAAGCCCGATAATTTGGTTGAACAACGGCAAACCCCCTATTAGCTAAAAACTGAACTTCAGGGTTGTACCCCCATTTGTCTTGAACCCAAGGTCCACCATGAGGATTCATAACTAAGGGTAAATTTTTAGGATCAACACCATTTGGAATAGTTAAAAATGCACTAATATTTCTACCATCTCGAGCAACGTAAGTAAATTCATTCATTGAAGCAAGGTGTTCTTCTTCCAACCAAGGCGATGAACACCCTAATAAGTTTAACTCTTTATTTTGAAGAGAATAAGAATAATATTCACCTCGTATCCGATCAGAAGTTACCACATAAAGAAAATTTTGTTCGTTGTAATCCAAATCTAAAAGTACTACTTCGTAAAATTCTTTATCAAGTTGTTTTGCAATTGACTGATGAAGTTCCTTTAACGTTTCATTGAAATAGTGGATAGTTCTTTTTTTATCATAGACTATGGTATACAAAGGTTCTTTCGTTCTATCGGAAGAAAATAAAGAAAAAACATCTCTTGAGGGATGTTCGTAAAGCGATGTGAAACTTTTTGTTTCAATATCAAATTCGTACAAACAAGAATAATTGGAAAACAAATTAGTAGACAGATAAATTTTATTACCATCTTTAGAAATTCCAGCTTCATTTAAACTATGAGGAAAAGGAATTTCAATTAAAACAGTATAGGAGTTATCAGTATTGTCCCATAAACAAATTGCTTCGGTTTCAGGATTTAACTGAACATAGGCACATTTAATAGTGCCATCATCGGCACAAATCCAAGAAAGTATATTGCCTGGGTTTTTAGCAACCAAGGAAAGATCCCCAGTTTCTACATTACATTTGTAAACATCAAAAACTTGGGGATTTTCTTTGTTCATCGAAAGTAAAATGTGTTTAGGATCATTATACAATCGAGAAACCAAGGAAGTAACCACCCCGTCAAAGGGTGTTAAAGCAATAATAGTTTTTGTAGCTAAAATACAAGCAAATGCTTTATAATTTTCGTCACCACCAGTATCGTAAAAATAGACAATAACATCGGAATTAACCCAAACAAAATAAGAAACATCACGTTCAGTAACTGAAGTTATAAACTCTTCAGTTTTATTTTCTTTATCAACCAAGACTATATTTAATCGAGAATTTTTAGTACTTAGGAATGCATACTTTTTCCCATTTGGCGAAAGACTATATTGGGAAACAGCAGGGTTACGAAAAAAAGTTTCAATTGGGATAACTGGGGGTATATTCATTATAGGATTCTATTATATATAAAATATTGATACAAAAATACGATAATTTTATCAATCAGATTTGTTTAAAATTGCGAATTCTTATAGATCAACACTACTAGAAAAATGGAGAAAATTACATTCGATATCGAACAAACTCTAAATAATCAAAAAAAAAGTATTTTCATTATTAAAATATCATTAATTTAAGTATATTAGTATTTTAGCAAGCTAAAACTAGCAATATTCACAGTAAATTTTTATTCAAATGTTTATGAAAACAACGAATTTTGAAGATTCAATAATTAAATACCTATTTGTAACGGTAATTGTTGTTTGCAGTTTTAGTACTTCCAAAAGCCAAGATACAAACCAAACAAGGTTTGGACTTTTTGGGCATTATTTGTTGTCAATTCATTCAGCAGATTTTACCAAATTGCCTGGGATACCAAATTGTTGTCCACGTTTTGAATCTGGTTCAGGTTCAGGATATACTTTTGGAGCGTTGTTTGAATATCCTGTGTCAAAGTCTTTTTTATTAGGTGCACGATTCGGTCTTCAATCCATTGGTGCAACCTTAACCGCTGATGAAAATACAACTATAATTGTCGACGGAGTAGCACGACGTGGTACCTTTACTCATACAGTTGCTGCAACTTTACAAAATGTAGGTGTCGATGGATTACTTATCTGGAATCCTGTAAAAAAATTGTTCATTTCCACTGGACTTCGTGTTGGAATGGTCAATACCTCTACGTTTACCCAAGAAGAACGAATAACATCACCTGCAAATGGAGCAACGTTTTTAGATAGTAATGGAAATGATTCTCGGACGAGAGTTCGGAACGAATTTTCAGGTGATATACCTCAAGCAACAAGTTCATATTTAGGTTTACTTCTTGGGTTAGGATATGAGTTTCCATTGAATAAATCGAAAACGATGCTCATTGCACCCGAACTTTTTTATCAATTGGGAATATCTTCTGTTGCAGAAAGTATGAATTGGAATGCCAATGGACTTCGTGTAGGTCTTGCGTTAAAATATTCACTTCCTCAAACGAAACCAACAATTTCGAATACTATAGTTCTTCGCGATACAATTGAAGTTCAAAGTGAAAACGAAGTAGGTTCAATAGTGTTGAAGTCTAAAAATAGTGCTACTACAACAAAAGAAACACCATCGAATTATGAACTAACTGAAACAATAATAGAAGTTTACGAAAATTTACTACCTAAAAAAGGAACGAAAAGTACTGCAGATGGGAAATCAGATTTTGCTACTTCCCTAACAGTAGTTGGCTTAACAGAAAACGGAGAAGAATATCCTATAAATTCAATAGATATTGAAGAATATGAGTCGACAGTATTTCATCCACTATTACCAAATATATTTTTCTCCGAAGGCTCTGCTGAATTACAATCAAAATATAAAAATATTGATCCATCTAAAACATCTGCTTATTCCATTAATACAAAAGAACTATCAACCATTGATGTCTATTACGATATTCTCAATATAATTGGATATCGATTAAAACAACAACCCAAAACTACTATAACGCTCATAGGTTGCAATTCAAATGTAGGTTCCGAAGAAGGGAATACTTCCCTTTCATCAAACAGAGCAAATACTGTTAAAGAGTATTTAGTATCAAAATGGGGAATAAACCCTAAACAAATACTTGTTGAATCTAAAAATTTACCAATTAAACCATCGAATGTTTCAATTCAAGATGGAATTGAAGAAAATAGAAGGGTTGAAATTACATCGTCGAATCCTGAAATATTAGCAGTTGTAATTTCAAAAGATGCGTATAAAAAAATTACTCCCGAAGTTGTTAGAATCAAACCTTCTGTGCAAACGAATGAAGATATAAAAGATGCACAGATTACAAATAACAATGTGATTTTACAGAAATCCAATTCAGTAAAACCATTTGATGTTCAAATAGCTCGTTTAACAAACAATTTCAATACTAATGATTTGAAATTAAAGTTTATATTTGAAGCTTCTACAGTTTCTAACAAAACTAGTTCAGCAAATAGTTCAGTTAATGTAACATTCAAATCATTAGTGAAAAAGAAAGAAGACAATAGTAACGACAAACAAATTGATTTCTATAAATTACTCCTTTTTGATTTCAATTGTTCATCGTTCGGTGATTATAACAATTCTATTGCGAAAATTATAAAGGTAAATATTAAACCGACTTCTACTATTACAATTACAGGGTATACGGATAGAATTGGTGATGAAACCATAAATAAAAAACTATCTTTAGACAGAGCTACAGAAGCTAAAAAAGTATTAAATGTACCAAAAGCAATTACAACTGGGTTAGGCGAAGAAACACTTTTGTTCGACAACAATACTCCAGAAGGAAGAATGTATAGTAGAACTGTTGAAATCATAGTGGAAACGCCACTTAATTAGTCTACAATTTAGAACAAATTCAAAACTAAATCTCTTAAAAAATAATGAAAAAAATCTCAATATTTCTTCTTGTTATCTTTGTTACAATTACAAGTGCAAATGCAGGTAATGAAAAATTAGACGCCGACCTTAAAATGTTGAATATTTCTTTGAAAAATAAAAACATTACTTTTCCTCTTTCTAAATCTATTCTCTTTAATGCAAAAGTTGTAGATGTTTTTATCAAAAGCACGGATATTGAAGTAGTAAAAACTGAGATTCTCAACAACAGTGGGAAAGTGTTAGGAGTCTATGGTAGATCAATTTTATCAGCTAGAATTCCACATTCTGTTGTAGAAGTACTTTCAAATATGCCTGAAGTTCTAAAAATTGAAACGTCAAAAATTGTTACATCTACTAATGCTAAAGCAAAACAACACATAGGAGCTGATAAAGCCCATAGTGGACAAAGCCCTTTACCAAAACCTTTTACAGGCAAAGGTGTTTTGGTTGGAATTATAGATACAGGAATTGATTTCTTTCATAAAGATTTTTTTAAAAGAGACGATTCAACTACTTCTAGAATAATTGCAATTTTTGATACAGAATTAGATTCCCCAAATCCACCCTTCAACCTACCGTTTGGTAAAGCATTTACAAGAGAAGAAATTCAATCTACAATTAAAGGTACTTCGACTGTCGCATTAGAAACTAAAGATGTTGATGGACACGGAACTCATGTTGCTGGATCAGCTGCAGGATTATCAGGAATTGCTCCAGATGCAGAGATTATAGCTGTACGTTCGCTCAATAGAATAGATGATGACAATGTATATGCTACTTTATCTACAGAAATATTAGTGTCGATGGAATTTATTGAAGAAATAGTGAAATTGGAAAAAAAACCATTGGTTTATAATATGTCACTTGGGATAATGGAAGGTATTCGTGACGGAAACGATTTGGCATCTCAAGCTTTGGACGAATTGTTATCGAGAAATCCACAAACTGTCTGCGTTGTAGCTGCGGGTAATTCAGGAGATGAATATATTCATTGGGGTGGAAACCTACCTGTTTTAGGTGAATCTATTGTGTATTTAACGGCTTTTGGGATTGGTGGTGATAACGTAAACATTGGAAACTTTACTTTAAGGATACCAAATTCTGATACTAATTCTTGCACCATACATCTTAGACCCATTTCAATTACAAATGAGTTAAATTTTTTAGAACTTTTAGGGTTGCTACCAATTGATAATTTCAAAGTAAACTCTGAAAAATATGATACTACTTTTAAAATTAGTTTAAAGCAACTTTTAGTAACCCCTCAAATAATTCGAAACTTCCGTTTAATAACAAGAGGGAATACTGATTGTACTTTTGAACTCAATTGTATAAGAAGAGATGATGCGGTTGAGCTATCTATTACGCTAAAGGATTCTTTTTTAGAATCAAATCTTTT
>JBDNFX010000375.1:0-8341 GCA_041689575.1 Kapaibacterium sp. (SeqCode) | reverse complement strand
TAGAAAAAATCAAAGAAGCTACAAAACAAATCTGTGAACTTTATGGAGTAGAAGGAATTTGCACTCCTGCTATTGGATACCCTGCTTTGATAACAAATGCTTATGCAACTTCGATTTGCAAGTCTGCTGCAATAAAATTAGTAAGTACCGATAATATAAGAGAGTTTGAACCAAAAATGTGGGCTGAAGATTTTGCATTTTATGCTGAAAAAATTCCTGCTTGTTTTTGGATGTTAGGAGTAAGACCAAAGAATATCAAGACTATTCCTGGTTTGCACAATCCTCGATTTTTACCTGATGAAGAAGCATTAAAAATTGGTGTTTCATTATTAGTTTCTTCTACTATTGAGTATGTTTCCTCGTATGAAAATATTGCATAACCATGGTTAGAGCAGCTATTGATATTGGCACAAATACTCTGTTGATGCTAATTGAAAAAAAAGATAAAACATTTATAAATGAACATAGAATTGCCCGTTTAGGTGAAAATCTTCAAGTAACTGGAATGATTTCATCAAATGCTATGCAAAGGGCAGCTATAATTTTAAAAGAATACAAGAAGTTACTTGATACTTATGAACCCTTTACTCTAAAAATTGTGGGAACAGCAGCATTACGGAATGCCAATAACTCAAAAGAAGTAATTTCGGTTCTTTCAGAAGTTATAAATTGCCCAATAGAAATTATATCTGGAGAAGAAGAAGCTACGCTTACTTTCAAAGGAACAGTTGAAAACAGTGAAACTTCTGATGTAGTTGATATTGGGGGAGGTTCCACTGAAATTGTGTTTGGTTCGTTAGACACTGGAATTATATGGAGAAAAAGTTTCCCATTTGGAGCAGTAGTTCTTACAGAACTATGCAATAATAAAGAGAATAAATCCCAAATTATTCGAAATTTTATTACTCCATTCTTAGAGTTAATCCCAAAAGAAATCAAGTTTCTCATACAAAACAATACCTATATCTATGCCAATGCTGGAACTCCAACAACTTTAGCTTCTATGGAGTTAAAGTTAGAAATATTCGATGAAAAAAGAGTAAATGGTTTTGTATTGCAAAAAGACGTACTTTCGAATCAAGAAGAATTGCTTTTTTTACTCAATTTAGAAGAAATACAAAAGTTACCTGGAGTACACCCAGAAAGAGCAGATATTTTACCTGCTGGTACGTCTATTTTGTTAACTTTATTTCAATTTTTCAACTTAAGTAAATGCATCGTTAGCACCAAGGGTCTACGTTATGGTGTTTTACAATCAATAATATACTAAAAAGATTAACTAAAATAATATATGGCTACTATAAACTCAAATGAAAAATCATCTTTTCAATTGGCATTAGATGTTTTTGGCATTATAAGGAATGATAGAAAAGATCTATGGCTCATTTTATTCTATTCTATTATTTCAGTACTATTATCGCTTATAATGCCACTTGTTGCACAAGCAATAGTAAATGCAGTTGCATTAGGTGTATTCACAACACAATTATTAACACTTTGTATTCTTGTAGGTGTAGGTACTGTTTTTGCAGGAGGTTTTCAAGTTTTAGAACGGTATATTATTGATGTAATGGAAAGAAGAATATTTGTAAAACTATCGTTAGAATTTGCACAGCGAATACCAGCAATTCAATCTTCAGAATTCGAACAACATTACGCCCCAGAATTGATCAACCGCTTTTTTGATATTATGACAATACAAAAAAACGTAGGCAAGCTTTTAATGGATGGAATCAACGCTGGTTTAGTTATTGTAGCAGGTTTAGTACTCTTAGGAATCTATCATCCTTTCTTTATTCTCTTTGATTTTGGTTTATTACTATTTATACCAATCTTAGTTTTTGTACTTGGCTGGAACGGTGCAAAAACTTCTATTTTAGAATCGAAAGAAAAATACAAACAAGCTCAGTGGTTAGAAGAAATAGCTCGCTGCCAAACAACCTTTAAACTGATACCCGATTCTCCATATTTATATTCACGTTTTGATGAAATATCTGTTAACTATGTAAATAAAAGAGCAAAGCACTTCGTTGTAATTGCTAGGCAACTATTAGGTGCAGCAGTTTTCAAAGGGTTTGCAATTGCAGCTGTTTTAGGTTTAGGCGGCTTATTAGTTATGGAAGGCCAATTAACTTTAGGTCAGTTAGTAGCAGCAGAAATAATGATAATTTATGTACTTTCTTCTATTGATAAAATTTTAGGAATGTTCGACGGATATTATGACATGATTGCCGCAATGGGGAAAATCAATGAAGTTCGAGATAAAAAATTAGAAGTATCGTTCGAAGGTCCATTTTTAACGTGTATTGGTGAAGGGATGAACATTTCTTTAAAAGATGTTTCATATCAGAATAATATAGAAACTTCTTGTAATATTCAAAACTTAGACTTAGAAATCAAAGTAGGAGATAAAATTTCTTTCGTTGGTGAATCTTTAAGTGGATTATCTGCAATTCCAAAACTAATGATGGGTTTGAATAATCATGAAACTGGAAGAATCGAAGTTAATGACATTGACATTCGAAGAATTTCACTTCATGAGTTAAGAAGAAACATTAGTATTGTATTACCTATGAACGAGTTATTCGATGGAACTATAGAAGACAATATTACCTTAGGGAAATTCTATACGAACGAAGAAATAAATTGGGCATTAAAAACAGTGCATGTGTACGAAGATGTTATGAATTTTAAACTTGGTTTATCTACTCCAGTTACTTCAGAAGGTCTAAATTTACCAAAAGGGATGATTAGAAAAGTTATGTTTGCAAGATCAATTATTTCAAAACCGAAAGTGTTGATTATTGATCAAGCCTTTGAAGGAGTCCCCCAAAGAGTGAAAAAAGATATTATTAATTCTTTATACTCAAATAGAGAGTGGACTATACTAGATATTACAATGGATCCTGATATAATAATTAAATCATCAAGAGTAATTACCCTTGATAAAGGGAATAAAGTTGAAGAAGGTTCTCCGAGTGAATTGATTAAAAATAATTCACTCTTTGCTCAATTATTTCCAGGATTAGTGGAATATTATTCCAAGGTGTCATAATATGAAAAATATAAATGTAAATCCATTCTTTTTAAAATCGTTAGAAATTGTAAAGACACCTAAAAATAGTATTGGGTTGATGATTTTTTTAATGACTTTACTATTAATATCAATAATTCTTCTAATGTTTGTTCCATGGCAGCAAACAGTTAGTGGCTCTGGGAAAGTTACTTCTTTTAATGCGGCGGCACGTCCACAAACTATTGAAGCTGTTATAAATTCAAGGATAGTAAAATGGTATGTTCACGAAGGTGATGCTATTCGAGTTGGAGACACGATTGCGATAGTTAAAGATATAAACCAAAATTTTATGGCAGTTGATTTTTATGATCAGATAGTTGAACTGCGTGACAATACTGTCAATGCTCAAGAAAGTTTAATTGCTCAGGCTCAACAACGTTCTAACCAAGCTAGAGAAAGGTTGATACAAGCTCAAGCTTCATATCAAAACTCTATTGAACAATATATAATTAATTTGCGTCAAAAAAATAGGGATGATTCACTTTCTAGTAAAGGCTTGAAAGCTACCCGTGAATATGAATTGACTTATCAAAGGTATCAGAATTCTGTTCAAGATACAACGTTACGGAAACGCTCCTCAATACAAGCACAACAAGATATTGTTATTTTTCAAGAAGATCAAGAACGAATTCTTTCTAATGCTAACGCTATAATTGCTGAGGTAGAACTTCGTTTAGCAAATGCCAAACAACGTTTGGATGCTTCGGTTATTCGTTCACCAATAAAGGGTCATATAGTACGAATTTCTTCTGCTGGGGCGGGTCAAACGGTCAAAGAAGGTGATGTTTTGGCTAAAATTGTTCCTGATACATTAGATCAAGCAATAGAATTATTTGTTAATTCTATGGACGCAGCTATCGTTTATGAAGGAGCTAAAGTTAGTATTCAGTTTTCTGGTTTCCCTGCATTCCAATTTTCGGGTCTTCCTGAACTGGGAGTGGGTATTTTTAGGGGAATTGTTAGTGTTATCGATCAAGTAGATGATGGAAATGGTAGATTCCGTTTGTTGATTATTCCAGATCAGTCAAAAACTCGTTGGCCTTCAAGACAGTATATTCGACAAGGAACAGAAGCTACAGGGTGGGTGTTATTAACAACTGTTCCTTTAGGGTATGAACTATGGCGTCAATTTATGGGATTCCCTCCTTTGTATCCTGTTAAGAAGCCTTCAATTGGAGTAAAACTCTCATGAGAAATATACTAAAAGTAATAGTTCCATTTTTTTGTGTTTTTCCAGTATTTTCACAAAATGTGATTACTTTTGATGAATATTCTCGTCAAATATTAGCTACCAATCCTTTGGTCTTAGAAGCAGCGTATGAAGTTACAGTTGCTGAAGCTGAACTATTAGGAGCAAGAGGACTTTTCGATCCTGTATTAAAGGGTAGTTTTAATTTGAAAACACAGGATGCTAGAGACAAATTAAACGATCTTGATCTTTCTGTAGAGCTACCTTTTGCTTCACTTTTTGGACCAAGAGTTAAAGCACAAGTTCGTAGGGCTGTTGCTCCAAGTACGAACTTAGCTGATAGAACTGGTAATCTTTCCGATGCTTCTTTAGGTGTTTCTCTTCCCTTAGGTCAGGGAATATTTACAGATGAAAGACGAAATAAACTATTTCAAGCGGAAATCAAACCAGAACTTGGACAAGCAAAGTTCCAACAAAAAAGAAACAAAATACTCGTTGAAGCATTAATACTGTATTGGAAATGGGCGGAATATTATCAACAACTTCAAATTGCTAAAGCATTAGTCCAAATTGCTGAAGAAAGAGCTGGCCAATTTCGTCAAAGAGCTTCTGCTGGCGATATTGCAGGAATGGATTCTTTGGAGGCAAATTTAGAAGTTGTTTTTAGAACTGTAAATCTAATAGATAAGCAACAATTGTTTGAGCAAGCGGGTATTTCACTACAAGTCTATTTGTGGAATGAACAACAGCAACTTGTTCCACTTTCTGGAATTCCTGAACCTTTTCAAACAATAAGTAAATTAAGTGAAATAGAAATTCAATCTGCTCGAGAAGATGCGCTACTTTTACGACCAGAATTAAAAATGTTACAACTTGAAAGAACAATGGCGACAATGGATGTAAACTTAGCCAAAGAGTTTTTACGACCTAATTTAAATGCCAATTTCGATCTTATGTTTTATGATTTCGGAGGAGTAAGTTTTGGCGATATTAAATTCGGAATATCAATGACCCAGCCATTGTTATTCCGACAGGCTCGTTCTCAAGAAGAGTTAGCCAACATTGGAATTCAACGAATTGATTTGCGTAAACTCCAATTAGAAGCAACAGTTATTGCAGATGTAAATTTTTATGTAACAGCTTTAAACAGAAGTTATGATCAAATTCAATTGTTACTAACAGAAGTTTCTTTGGCAACACAGCTATTGAATTTTGAAAAAGAACGTTTAATAGCTGGTGAAACCTCACTATTCTTAGTAAATCAGCGCGAACGTTTTTTAGGACAATCACAAGAAAAATTAGCAAAAGAACAATCAATCTATTTTCAATCTTTAATATACTTACGTTGGGCAAGAGGAACAATATAATCTAAACTGTTGAATATATGTTGAAAATTTAAAGAAGCATAGTATTTCATCAAGCTTCTTTTATAGTATTAAATTTTAGTATTATACAGTTTTAAATACGATTAATTTGGTCGGCATTTAAAATTACATTATATTTGGACTAAATCTAAATAAGATTAGTAATTTTAAAAATCAAATTTCTTCTTACTTCAATGAAAAAGTTTCTTTTCAATTCAATATTAACCCTTTCAGTACTAGTAGTAATATCTTGTAAATCGGATTTACCAGTAACACCAGATTCGCAAATTCCAACTTTTTATGATAGCAGTTCATATTCAAATTCCATTGCAATATATTCCCCAACAATTTCAAATTTTACAAATTTAGTAAAAGAGATTAAAAAGGGACGCATATCAGGAACTACAGTACCAAGTGCAACCATGACAAATCTTTATACTTTAGGTTCTATTTCTCTAAAAGATATGACGACAACCTATTATCAAGCTGTTATTCAAAAGTCTATAATTGAATTAGAAAAAGCATCAGGTGGAATGTATGATCCAATAAAAACTGTCCAAGAAAATGCTCAAGGTGGTGTCTACGGCTCATATTTGTTTGATGAAAATGGATTAGAGCACGAACAAGTTATAGAAAAAGGAATGTTCATTAGCACTCTATTTAATGAAACATTTAGTAAATTGTTATCTCAAAACACTATTTCTTCAGTAGATAATGCAATTATGCTTTACGGAGCTCATTTTCGTTTTCCAAATAGTAATAATGCAACAAAACATCAATATGCAGATAAATTTACTGCTGGATACGCTTCAAGAAGAGACGATAATTCTGGAAATGGTTTGTATCTATCTGCTAAAAAAGATTTTATAGCTATTAGACATTGGATACAAAATGGAAATAATACTAAAAGAGATGAATCAGTCCAAAATCTAAAAAAGAATTGGGAAAAAGCCATAGCTGCAACCGTAATAAATTATTGTTATGATGTTATGACTAAGCTTTCAAAAACTGATCCTCAAGTAGAAGATTTATCTGGTGGTTTACATTCATTATCAGAAATTATTGGGTTTCTACACGGAATGAAATCTGTACAAGGAACTATCATTTCTGATTCAAAGTTAAATGAAATGTTATTGTTATGTAACTATCCTATTGATGGCACACCAAGCCCATATATGTTTGTTACAAATCCACAATCAATATCGAAACTTTCTACACTTGTTCTAACATTACAGACTGTATATAGTTTTAGCAATGCAGAAGTTGAACTATTTAAAAGAAATTTAGTAACTGAACAATCTCGATAAACTATGTTAAAACGTACAAACCTATATTTTCTATCACTGTTTTTTGTACTACTATCTTGTACTACAGATGATCCAGTGAAACCAATAGATACTTTTGATAGATCAAAAATGCTAGAAAGTCAATATTCCTTTGTGATAATACCAAGGTTATTAGATTCTAAGGAATCAGTTGAAAAACTTAAAGTAGAACTGAATTCATTTTTAGAAAATCCTTCAAAAGAAACTCTTACTATCGCTAGAAATCAATGGATAGAATCCTATAAATTTTGGATTCAAATTTCATTTTTAGATTTTGGTCCCGGTGAGAGCACATTAGGTACTATCACTGAAAATATTGGTACTTTCCCAGTGAGAATTTTTAATTCAACTTCTTCTACGGGAGCTACATTAAAAGGTATCGAAACTCTAATAAATGAAAAAGACTATTCCTTAGATAATTTCTTTAGAGACACCAGAGGGTTCTTAGGATTAGAATATTTACTCTTCTCCGCAGATGATTCTACAACTATTTCAAAGTTTAGAAACGTAACTACTGGTGAACAAAGAAAATTGTATACAAATGCAGTTATCAATGATATAGTTTCAAATATAACTACACTTACTTCTCAGTGGAATGGTGAATATAAAACTACATTTTTAAATTCTAAGGGTACAGATGTTGGATCTTCAACATCTATGTTATATAATTCTTTTTTGAAAAATTTTGAAGCACTTAAAAACTATAAAGTAGGTTTGCCAAATGGTTCTCGAGCTGGACAAACTAAACCTGAACCAGAAAAAGTTGAAGGTTACTTCAGTGGAAAATCTATTGATTTTTTGAAAGTTCATTTTGAATCCATAAAAGGAATTTATAGAGGGTATGATCGTGGAATAATTCCCGGAACTGGTTTTAATGATTATTTACTTACGATATCTTCTGGAGATGTGTTAGTCCAAAGTACAAATGCACAATTTTCAGTAATAGATGAAATTCTCTCTTCATTAGAAAATAGTAAAACTTTATCTCAAAGAATAGTATCCCAAGATCCAATAGTTCAAAATCTTTATATCGAGTTATCGAAACTTACTCGATTTATAAAAAGTGATATGTCATCACTTATGGGGATATCTATTACATTTTCAAGTAGTGACGGTGATTAAATTTAACTGTATTTTCTACATTTTTCAGCGACAATACCAAGTAATTGGCTCTGTTGCTGTTACTATTTGTAAATGATGTCACTATTTCAAAAATACTGGACTTCAACTGTTGAAATTTATCCATTAATAACTTTTAGGATACTTTTCGGTTTAGTAACATTTATTATTACTATTCGATTTATGCTTTTGGGGTGGATAAATGATCAATATATTCTACCGAAAATACATTTTACTTATTTTGGATTTGCTTGGGTTGAACCATTTG
>JBDNFX010000374.1:0-4498 GCA_041689575.1 Kapaibacterium sp. (SeqCode) | reverse complement strand
GGAATCGATCAAGAATTGTTGCTTATTTCTTTGTTGTTTGTTTTCATATTGTAACCGGAATACTGTTTCAAATTGGTGTTTTTCCTATAGTAATGATTGCACTAACCACAGTGTTTTTCGCTAACGAAATACATCAGAAAATTTTAAACAAAATTGCTAAGTTTTTACCATTTACTTTTGAACAGCAAATAGTACGATTATCGTCAGTGTCTCATTTTACAAAAGTAGTTCTATCATTATTTATAGCTATTCAATTATTCCTTCCATTTCGGTATTTGTTTTACAATGGAAATTTATTTTGGACTGAACAAGGGTATCGTTTTTCTTGGAGAGTTATGCTAATTGAAAAAGCTGGTACGAGTACTTTCTTTGTTCAAGATGGTTTAAATGGCAAAAAAGGATTTGTTGACAATACATTATTCTTAAATGCTCATCAAGAAAAACAAATGTCATTTCAACCAGATATGATTCTACAGTACTCCCATTTTTTAAAAAAATATTATTTCGAAAATGGAGTACATAATCCTGTTGTAACTGCTGAAATATATGTCACTCTAAATGGAAGACCTTCTCAATTGTTTATAGATTCAACCGTAAATCTTGCGACAATTGAAGATTCTTTTTCTGAAAAAAAATGGATTTTACCATTTTTTGATACTAACCGCAAGAAATGAAATTTTTAGTATTCTTGTTTAGTGTTTTTTTACTTTCGCTTCAATTGTATTCACAAAAGCAATTGAAAGTTGATGTAGTATTGGATACATTAATTCAAGAAAAAATTGAAAAAATCCAGATAAAAGTTTATGCATACTCTAATAACGAAGAAGTAACCTCTGAACAACTAACAGCAACAAAATCCATAGAAAAAATAACTACGTTTCATTTTGAATTTTCGGCAAAAATCGAAAACATAAAAATCGAAATCCATCCAATTACTTCTATAGTTAGAAAATTTGCAAGTATAAAAAAAGGAATTGAGTTAAATGATTCAATAACGTTTGAAGAAATTTATTTTTCAGACAAAGTATATCAACTAAGTGATGTTTTGATCCAACAAAGTAGAAGAAACAATTTTGGAATTACTTCATTAAAATCAGTCGATGGAATGGGGATCTACGAATCGAAAAAAACGGAAGTTCTCCAAATTCCTTCCTTAGTTGCAAATGTAGCAACGAACAACGCTCGACAAGTTTTTTCGAAAATAGCTGGAATAACTATATGGGAAAACGATGGTTCTGGATTGCAACTTAATATTGGTGCCAGAGGATTAAGCCCTAATAGAACTTCGAATTTTACTGTTCGTCAAAATGGTTATGATATTTCTGCAGATGCACTGGGTTATCCTGATAGTTATTATACACCACCTTTAGAAGCAGTTGAAAAAATTGAAATTATTCGAGGTGCATCGTCTTTACAATATGGACCTCAATTTGGTGGAATGATCAATTTTGTGTTTAAGGAAGGTACGGAATATAAAAAATTTGAAGGAACTACAAGACTAACTGCTGGTTCTTACGGATTTTTAAATAGTTTTACCTCCATTGGTGGAACTATTGGTGATGTACACTATTATTCATTCTTCCAAAGAAAACAAGGTGATGGTTGGCGGCCCAACTCTGCATTTAGTTCTAATGCAGGTTTTGTTGCGTTACATTATTTACCACTTAAAAATCTTGAGTTAAAACTTGAATATACAGCACTACAGTATCAAGCTCAACAACCAGGTGGGTTAACTGATGCTATGTTTCAACAAAATGCACAGCAGTCAATTCGTTCAAGAAACTATTTCGATGTTGATTGGCAAATTGTAGCAATAATGGGAATGTATACTATTTCTTCCACTTCAAAAGCTGACTTTCGTTTATTCTCTCAATTTTCTTCTCGACAATCATTAGGGAATTTAGACAGAATTACAATGATTGATTTAGGTGGAAATAGAACTCTTTTAGAAGACCAATATAGAAATATTGGTTTTGAAAGTCGATATATACATACATACTCCTTGCTTTCATTACCTTCTACAATGGTAGCAGGTGTCCGATACTATAATGGATTTACTGCACGAAAACAAGGTGATGCATCTGCGAATAACAAACCTGAATTTGAATTTAATACTCCTTCAAATTTAGAAAATTCAGATTATAAGTTCCCAAGTAGAAATTATGCAGTTTTTGCTGAGAATATTCTAAACATTTCTGAAAAATTTTCTGTAACTCCCGGAGCAAGAGCAGAATTTATAGGTACTTATTCAAGTGGGTATTATAAACAAACAGTGAAAGATTTTGCTGGAAATACTATTGTTTCCGAAAAAATAGAAGATAACCGTTCACGCGATAGAAGCTTTCTACTTTTGGGAATAGGGTCAAGTTATAGAGCTTCATCATCATTTGAAGTATATACTAATATTTCTCAAAATTATCGTTCCATAACCTTTAGTGATTTACGTATAGTAAACCCAAATTTTGCTGTTGATACAAATATTCAAGATGAAAGTGGCTACAATGCAGACTTTGGATTTAGAGGTGTTTTTGACGAAATTTTCACTTTCGATGTTTCAGTATATTATCTCCATTATAATAAACGAATTGGTTGGAAAATGGTTTCAGATCAAGCTCCACTATTTTTACCATATAGATATAGAACAAATATCGGTGCTTCCGTTTCAAAAGGCATCGAATTGTTTGCAGAATATGATCTTTTGAAGGCAATCAGTTCTACTTCTACTGATAATTCTCTTTCAGTTTTTGTAAACTATTCTCATACCGATGCTCGATATTTAGAATCCGAAGATAAGTCTATCAGCGATAAATTCGTAGAGTATGTACCAAGACAAATGTTCAGAAATGGTGTAACTTTTAAAACAGAAAACTTATCAATTGGATTACAAAGTTCATTTGTATCTGACCAATATTCCGATGCGACAAATGCCGAATGGTCCTCATCAGCAGTTAATGGTAAAATACCTTCATATTTTGTAGCAGATGTTTCCGTTTCGTATATATTCTCAGATTTTCGAATCGAAGGCAGTCTCAATAACCTTTTCAATAATATTTACTTCACACGACGCGCAGAAGGGTATCCAGGACCCGGAATTATCCCTGCAGACCCAAGAACTATGTACTTTGGAATTCAATACACTTTTTAAAAAATAGAGATTCGATAGAAATTTTGTATTTTTCCAAAAAAAAGAGAATAACTATGAAATTAATACTCCCAATACTTTTCTTTATTGCGTTCGTTTCGAATGTGTTTTCACAACCTCCAATTATCATTACAAATGGTTATGCAGGTTTACCAATTTACCCATTAGATAGTTGTTATTTTTTTGCTAGAACACTTGCAAAAGATGAATTGTTTTACCGTTGGGATTTACGATCTGCATCGAAAACTGAAACTCTTGATGGAGAATTTGAATCCACTGTTTGGTTTAGAATGACACCATTTCCTTTAATTGCTACTCCAAGTTTCCGATATATTCAACAACCAATTACTCTACAACAATTCAAAATCAAAGGTGTTAATTTTGAAAAAAAAGTATTCCTTGCGAAAGCTATTAACCCAAAAGGCACCGTTTTCCTTTTTCATCTAGAAACATCTGCCGCCGTTGAATGGACACAGAACAATTATGAACAATTTCAACTTTTAAAAACTCTTCAGTATTTCAATTATAATGTTGTTCTCTTTGATTGTGAAGAACGGACAATTACAGAAGACTTAAATGGTGATCAACAGATAAATTGGGCTACATCCCCCCATTCACTTTTGGATAATATTGATTATGCAAATTGTAAAATCATTATTGAAGAACTAAAATCGAAAGGTGAATTGTCGCCAAACGAACAATTATATTCTATTGGCAATGGAAATGGCGGTTCTTTCGCACAAGGATTTGCTGAATTGTTTGGTGCAAAAGCATGTGTAGTTTATAATTCAACTCAAAATCCAAATATACACCCATCAGTTCAAAGCGTTCCAGTACTTTTTAATCTCACCGTTAAAGATAATTCTACAAACTCTACAATTGTACAGTTATATGTGGATTCAGTTAACCAGCTATCGAAATGTGCTTCAATACATTATACAAGACCTACCCCATTTTATCCTGAAATGTTTTCCAGAACAGCATTAATTCCATTACAATTGAGTATTGATTTATTCGATGAAATAAAGCAAAACTCAGTATTAGATAGTATGAATTATTTAATTGATAGTTATGATTATTTATTCATTGATATTATCTCAAATCCTACTAAATGGCCTGTTGCACGAGCAATAAATTCTTCGTTTAGCAATACATTTAATAAACAATTAAAAATTTCTGCCGCAGATAGAGAATTTAATTCTAACCGAGTAAATACCGTTGTAGAGTTTTTAGAGTTTCCTTGTACTATAAACACTTCTGTGAAAACAGCAGAAAATTCTCCTTATAAAAATAACTTTGAAACCAACCCTACAGATGGAACATTTACTTTTGAAAGCAAAGACGATTCTGAACTTT
>JBDNFX010000373.1:0-3526 GCA_041689575.1 Kapaibacterium sp. (SeqCode) | reverse complement strand
GATACAGTTACAAAAGGAAGATTAACATCAATTTCTGATGCTCGTGAAGATATCAAAAAATCGTTTAATCAGTATTGGGAAACTGAATCAAGAAAACTTCTTGAAACGCAAATTGTTGACCAATTAGTAACAATGCACGAATTTCCACTTCCTGAGTCGTTAGTATGGCAATTGATGAACGAAATGGTTGAAGATATTAAACGCCAGTATGCAAACTCCCCTGGAATTGAGAACTTAACTGTTCAGCAAATGGCGACACAAATTCGTCCTCAAGCTGAAAAATTAGCTAAATGGGAAATTATCCGTTCAGAAATTGCTCTAAAAGAAGAATTGAAAATTACAGAAGAAGAATTAACGAAACTTGCTGGTGAATCGAATGTATCACTTGATCAATTACAACAATACATTCAACAAAATCCATCGTTTATTGCTCGTATGCTTTCTGGAAAAGTTTTCGAAAACATTATTGAAACTGCAGTATTCGTAGAAGTTCCCGCTGATGAATTTGAACAAATGTAAGAATCTGTTTGAATTTCGTAGTCAATCTAAAAAGCCACAAAAGAATTTGTGGCTTTTTTTATGATATGTTTTCAGAATCAATATAAGCTTGAATTATTTTTAAGGTTGAATGTGAAATAATACCTTGAAAATATGCAGAAAGTTCCATTTGTGAAATGTACGGATTCTTTTTCTTAAAATCAACAACAGCAGTAAGTTCAGAATCAGATGCAAACAACTCTATAGAAAGTTTTATCCCTGCCGAATACGCTTGAATAATATGCAAGGTAACTGTATGTTCTTTTAATCCACGTTCAACACAAATATCATCAAAGACCATTCCACGTTGTGCAATTTGAATAGTTTTTAACACAGTTTGCGACAATGTTGGTTTCCGAGAATCTTTGCCATCAGTAAATAAGCCTAATACTGCTAATCCATATTGTTGAATAAAGTTCGAAGAAATACCAGAAACTTTACGTAAATCTTTTATACTTTTTGGTAGTGAATTTGCCAAAAGTGCAATTGTATCGTTATTCAATATTACTTCTTCTGAAACATTTTGTTCTTTCGCAATCTTAGATCGAAATTGTTCTAATAAAAATTTATGTTGATAATAACTTGTTACGACAACAGTATCACCAACAACTACTCTGGAAAATGGTTCTATTACCACACCATTTGGCAGATAGAGAACAGGAAATTCAGTTTTGGAAGAAACTATTTTCTTTGTTAATATTGCTGATTCAATTTCCGATTTTATTTCATCGTAGGAATACTCTTTCCCAACTCCAAAAAATTCTTCTAATTGAATTTGTTTCCCTAAAATTCGTTGTGTTTTCTTACCGTACACAATATCGGCAATCATAGTTTTACCATATCGCCCATTTAAAGTTGCCACAACTCGTAACAATAACGAAAGCAAGTACTCTCTGCGTTGCGAACGTTCTATTCGCTGTGTAGAATCTCCTGCACAACTTGAACATTTACCACAAGCAATGCCATCGAATTGATCGAAATACTTTAAGAAGACAAGTTGTTTACAATCAGAAGTGGTAATGTAATTTTCAACAAATGCTAATTTTTGAATAGCAAATTCTCGACGTTTTTGTATTCTTTCAAATTCTAACGGCAGTGAACCAATCGATTGACGTTCTTTCAAAACTGTATACCCAATTGAAGAACCTTTTGGCTGTACTAAATCTAAAATACGAGCTGCTTGCAATTGTTCTAATGTAGCGATAATATCGCTATATGCAATCGAATATTTATAGATAAGGGTATCGATAGAAAGTTCAACGTGTTTCGAGAAAACCTCCGATGAAACGGAACGCAAAATAGCTTCAAATGCATTTTTTTTAAATCCATTGAATTGTTCTAAAAGCTCTAAAACTCGTTCCCTTGAAGTTAGGACTTTTATTGCTACAAGACTTTCGTGATTTCCTTTTCGCAATAGAAAAGTTTTTAAAAACAATTGTAATACTGAAGCAATTAACTGTGGTGATATTCTAGTGTAGGTAGCAATTTGAAATTCATCAAAGGATAATGTTTCAGTCGGAATGGCTCCAATTGGGGTTTTAAGAAGATCATACACCGCATTATATACGGTTTCAATAGTTTGGATTGGAGGATTCTGTGTGTTTATGAAAAATTCGTGAATCCTTCTATCATTCGGATGATAGAACAATGTACATTCTGAGTCATTTCCATCTCGCCCAGCACGACCTGCTTCCTGATAATAGGACTCTAATGTCAAAGGAGCTTCTGCGTGAATAACATTCCGAACATTTGGTTTGTCTACTCCCATACCAAAGGCATTGGTTGCAACCAAAATCATATTCGAACTTTCCAAAAATTGTTGTTGGTGATACGACCGTTGTGAATCTGTTAACCCTGCATGATATGTTAATACAGGCAACGATGCTTTCGACAGCGTTAAGGCATAACTTTCTACTTTAGCACGAGAAGCAGCATATATTATAGTTGGTCGTTTTTGTTCATCTTTACAAAGTGAAAGTAACCTATCTATTTTATTATCTATAATTTCCGTTCTAAAAGTTAAATTAGGACGTTCAAAACCATTGATTACAATCTTAGGATCTTGTAATTTCAGAATTGATGCTATATCAGAACGGACTTCCTTTGTTGCAGTTGCGGTAAGGGCAATAATTGGAACGCGTTTTATATGCTGAAAAATTAAGGGAATTTGTCGGTATGCAGGACGAAAATCGTGACCCCATTCAGAAATACAATGTGCTTCATCAATAGCAAGGAACGAAATATCAATAGTTTCTAAAAATGTAAGAAACTGTTTGTTTTCTAAACGCTCTGGTGCTATATACAACAAAGTGTAGGCACCCTTTTGCGTTTGAGAAAGTCGGAAACGAACCTCATTAAATTCTAAAGAACTATTAATGAACGTTGCAGAAACCCCAGCCTTGTGTAAAGCACCAACTTGATCTTGCATTAACGACATCAAAGGAGAAACGACTAAACACGTACCTTTCGACACAAGTGCAGGCAATTGGTAACATAAGGATTTACCCCCACCGGTTGGTAATATTGCAACGGTATCTTTTTTTGAAAGTAACGATTCAATAACAATCTTTTGTCCTGAACGAAATTCAGAATAACCAAAATGTTGTTGAAGTTTCGAATAAAGAGTTTGTTCTAAAGAAGTATTCAATATATGGGGTTTAAATGGAAAGACAATCTCATTTTCTTGACGACGATTTTACCATCTATTTATGACAGAGGATGTTTATTCAAAATAACGATATTGAATATGATATGGTTAAAGCCCTATTTTTGTTTAGAATTTCCCCTCTCCCCAGCCCTCTCCCCAAAGGGGCGAGGGAGTTTTTCATTGTTATAGAGACGCCCAATTTAGGTGTCTTTGCGAATTAGGAAATCACCCCTCTCCCCTTTAGGGAGAGGGGGCTAATTCTAAACAAAATATTTTCAAAGTTTTGTTTGTTTAATAATTTATCGTACGTAAAACTTTAGAAGAATGTAAGAATCGCACATT
>JBDNFX010000372.1:0-3941 GCA_041689575.1 Kapaibacterium sp. (SeqCode) | reverse complement strand
TAGCAGATATAGGCGATAATAGTGCAATTTTTGGAACTTATTTTATTTACAGAGTTGAAGAACCATTAGTAGATATTGATCAAGATTCTACATATGCTGTTTTATATACAGCTGAAACAATTGCTTATAAATATGAAGATGGTCATAGAGACGCAGAAACTATTTGTGTTGACCCAAATACTGGCGATATTTATATTGTTTCAAAACGTGAAGATAGCGTTGGAGTTTATTATTTAGAATATCCTCATTCTACTACTGAAGTCTTAACTGCAACAAAGGTAGCAACTTTGCCTTTTTCAAGCGCAGTTGCTGGGGACATTTCTCCAGAAGGTAATGAAATTATTATTAAAAATTACCTTCAGATTTTCTACTGGACAGTTGATGAAGACGAATCGATTGCAAGTGCCTTACGGCGCCAGCCTGCAATTTTACCATATACTCCTGAACCTCAAGGAGAAGGGCTTTGCTGGGATCCTGAAACTTTAGGATACTATACGGTCTCTGAAGAACCTTTGAAAAATCTTCAAGCATATCTTTATTACTACGAGCGTTCAGAAGACCCTGTAATGTCAGTAGAAGAAGATGATAATGACTTCAACAATTCTTATGAATATGACCCAAAATATAATAATGATGGTTCAGATTATATGCGATATTTAGCATTTTCGGAAGGTACTAAAAATGTACTTGACGATAAAATGCAAAATATTCTTAATTCTGAATTTCATCTTCAAGTTCTACACATGGGTTTAAACAGTTATTCTGTTACAACCTATATGAAATCTTCAATGTTTGTTTCCTTAGATGTCTATGACAGTAATGGTAAATTAATCCACGAAGTTTATTACGGCAAGGTACCTTTTGGACCATCTAATTTTATTTTTGATGGTTCATCGTTAATTCCGGGAATGTATTTCGTACAGCTTCGAACAAGTAGTGGTGCTTGGACCGAAAAAATATTAGTTTGGTAAGTAGGTGAAATATGGAAAATGATGCAAAACCATTTGTAAGACCAACACTAGAAGAATTACGTAACAAATTTTTCAAAGAAAACCCTCAAATCAAACTTCGTTCTGTTCGTGAACTTTCTTTAGATGAAAAAGAAAAATTAGACGAAGAATATAAAAAGCTCGAAGATCTGCTTTCACAAAAAAAGGCAGCTTCACCACCAAAAGAGCGTACAGAAGAACGTAAAAAAACTGTAATGAATGCCTTACTGAAAAAGACATATAAGTAAAATTTTTACTAAAAGCTTTTAACTTCTACTATTTATTGTAATTAAGAAAAACAAATGTAATTGCACTGAAATTAGCACTGTCGCTAAAACTAAATGAAGTATTTGAAATGCTGGTGGCAAATGAAAGTATGACAAAACAATTCCTACTCCCATTTGTGAAACAATCAAAGCACTCATACTATAGTTGTGAAAACGGATTTTGTTAGGAAGTTGAACATTTCTCATTCTAACCAATAGAGCTACAGCTAGAATAAAAACACTCCAAGAAAAGCTTCTATGAATATCGTGAACAGTACCCACTTTTAACAACCAATATTCACGAGGTAAGTCTTTCCACTCAATTGAATTTACAATTATGTCTATTTCTTCCCTCACTTGAGTTCCTAAAACAACTTGAAACATTGTTAATCCAAATAAAGAAATCAAAAACACAATCATTTCTTTTTTGATTGGTGATGGAATTTGCGGGTTTACTTCCTTTTCAGTACTATAGGACAGATGTTTCGTAATAAGAATTGTACCAAGAATAATCATTGCTACTATCATATGCAAGGTGATTACCCAATGTAACAACTCAGTTTTAACAACGACAGATCCTAACCAACCTTGAAAAACAACTAAAAGCAAGGTCAGAAAAGAAAAGATAGTAATTGATTTTCTTCTTTTCCATTGAGGTAAAGAAAGGGCTGTCATTACAATTATAGAAAATCCAACAATTACACCTGCAACTCTATTCAAATATTCTGTCCACGTTTTAAAAAGATTAAAGTCATTTTTATCAAATTGTGGAGGAAGGAAATCAACACTTGTAGGAGGAATCCATAATCCGAAACATTTTGGCCAATCCGGACATCCTAAACCAGACCCAGTAGCACGTACTAAACCGCCAATGCCAATGAGAATGATAGTTAATGTGAGTGTAATAGTAATTGACTTTTGAAAGTTTGTAGTTTTCATAATTTTTTGAAATATTTAATGGTTCTTATACGAAATTACCAAAATTCGTTGGTAAATACTGAATGAATGTGTACATTTGTTTTGGAAATTTTTGTATTCAATCTGCTTTCCATAGTGAAACACCTTACCCAATACTTTTTTCGCAGCCAACAATTCCTTTTTAAGAATGGAATATTGTCTATCATCTTACTTGGTTTGCTCCTTATAGGGTCGATATTGTTTGGAACTGAAATTTTAGCTCAACAAGCAAATCCGAGTCCTACTAATAATTCTATACCTTTTCCGACACTTTCAGTAGGAGTTTCTCAAGGAAATAGTCCGCAAGATTTTTCTACAAATATCCAAATTTTGCTTGTCTTGACAGTGTTAACGTTAGCACCTTCAATATTGATAATGATGACGTGTTTTACAAGAATAATTGTTGTTTTTCACTTCTTAAAACAAGCAATGGGTACTCAAACCCAACCACCTGCTCAAATGTTAACTGGGTTAGCACTATTCATAACATTTTTTGTGATGCAACCAGTTCTCGATCAAGCAAATTCTCAGGGCTTACAACCTTATCTAAAAAATGAAATCACTCAAGAAGTTGCTGTGAAAAAAATGGTAGAACCATTTAGAAACTTTATGCTCAAAAGGACAAGGCAACAAGATATAGAATTGTTTATAAAATTAAGTGGTGGTGAAAAACCAAAAACCATTAATGATGTTTCTACATTTGCTCTTATTCCCGCATTTAGCATTAGTGAACTTCGAGTTGCGTTTCAAATTGGGTTTATTATTTTCATTCCCTTTTTAGTAATAGATATGGTAATTTCATCCATACTTATGTCATTAGGAATGATGTTGTTACCACCTCAAATAGTTTCATTGCCAGTTAAAATCCTGCTCTTCATTTTGGTTGATGGGTGGAATTTACTCATTTCTTCGCTTATTGGCGGTATTCTCAATACTACGTAAGGTTAGTTTTTTATGTCCGACGAATTAGTCATCCAACTTGTACGAGATGCTTTTTATCAAGTAATTCTGATATCAGGTCCATTACTTCTGTTGTCACTAGTAATTGGCTTAATTATATCAATTTTCCAAGCTGCAACCTCTATTTCGGAACAAACTCTCACCTACGTTCCCAAGTTACTTGCTGTTTTTATAGTTACTATACTGTTTTTACCCTTTATGTTAAACTCAATGAAAGCGTATGTCATAAACCTTTTTAAGATTTTAGAATCTCTTAAATAAGGTAGTTATTATGTTTGATTCAGAATCGATTGCAGCATTTCAAACGTATTTCGTCGTAGGCATTCTCATTTTTGTTCGTGTTATTTCCTTATTTTCTACGGCTCCATTTTTTTCCCATCCGGGTATACCCACTCAAGCTAAAATTTTTACATCTGTTGTTATTGCTATTGCAATGACAATGACCTTTGGCGAACAACAGCCTACAGTTACTTTTGAACTTTTTACCTTAGTTGGATTAGTATTTAAGGAGTTTTTTGTTGGAGCATTGCTTGGGTTTGCTTCATTTTTGCCGTTTTTTGCTGCATTTATCAAGGCATTGGTCACTTTCGAATTCACCGCAACGCGATATAAAGTGATCCGAATTGAAGACACAAATGGATCAATAGCTGCCTCACGCAAAAGGTCAATAAAATAACTAAAAGACTGATATGGATAGTGCACCATAAAATCACCTTCCCGCATACGTTTCATGATACTTCCAGCGGAATCAATTTCTGGATGACTCAAT
>JBDNFX010000371.1:0-4444 GCA_041689575.1 Kapaibacterium sp. (SeqCode) | reverse complement strand
TTTCGCAAGAAGCACAATTGTTTAACGATTCAATAAAGGCAAATATTAGATTTGGATCTTATTCAATTTCTGATGAAGAAATTATAGAAGCCGCCAAATTAGCGAATGCACATAATTTTATCTCATTATTACCTTATGGATATGATACTGTTATAGGAGACAGAGGGATAATGCTTTCTGGTGGTCAGAAACAACGAATTTCTATTGCAAGAGCCCTTGCTACTAATCCTGAAATTTTACTCTTTGATGAAGCTACATCTGCTTTAGATTCTGAATCTGAAAAATTAGTACAAGATGCTATAAACGTTTTATTAGAAAACCGTTCAGCTGTAATTGTTGCTCATAGACTTTCAACAATTCTGACTTGTGATACTATCTACGTCTTTGATGATGGAAGAATTGTTGAACTAGGAACTCATTTAGAATTGATTGCAAAAGAAAATGGAGTATATAACAAACTATATAAAATCCAATTCGCAACAGATTAGTTTCTCTATTCGTAACGAAGTGCTTCAATTGGATCTAATTTCGAAGCTTGCCATGCTGGATACAAACCAAAAATTATACCAATTAATGTACAAATACTGAGTGAAACTATAAGTGAGTTTATTGGGAAAACAATAGTAATATTTGTTAGTTCACCAAGAATTAATAAACCTATGTAACTAATTCCAACTCCAAGAACTCCTCCAATTTGACACATTGTAATAGCTTCTACAACAAATTGAAACAAAATTGTTGACCTTTTTGCACCAACAGCTTTTCTGATTCCTATTTCTTTAGTTCGTTCTTTTACTGAGACTAACATTATATTCATTATCCCTACTCCTGCAACGATTAATGCTATAATGCCTGAAACATTACCAAATACAGAAATAAAATTAGTGAAAGTTGAAAATTGTGAAGAGATTCCATCGTTTGTATTTATTTCAAAATCATTTTCTGCACCAGGCTGAACATTTCGAAGTGAACGAAGAATGCCTGTAGTTTCATCCATAATATCTTGAAGTTCTTTTTTTGAAAATGCTTTCACAGTAATATCAACTGAAGACCAAGGCGAACTTTCAACTCTATCAATATAGGAAGTTAAAGGAATTATAACGATATTGTCTTGACTTTGACCCATAACTGCTCCCTTTGATTTCAATACCCCAACAATTGTATAGTTAGTATTTTTAATGGTTATTGTTTGATTTAAAGGTGAGAGCCCATTAAACAGTTTCACAACTACATCGTTGCCAACGACTGCTACAGAACGTTTATTGAAAACATCTTCAACTGAAATAGCACGTCCATCTTCAATTTGAAAATTATTAACAGAAAAGTAATATTCATTTACTCCTTTAATATTTACATCTGGGTCGGAAGTTATTCCTGTATTTGATTTGATGGCTGAATTAGAAGAATTATCTATGGAAATTAACTCAGTAGATGTTAGTTGATTTTGAAGATCTTTAGCAGTTTTGTAGGTTAAAGATTTTCTTCGTGTATTTCTCCTAAATCCAACAGAAAAACTAACTGAAGGATTCTTAGTTACGGAAAAAGTATATTCTCCGATTTCTTGTAATTGCGTTGAAACAGAAGCATTTAAAGAATCTATAGCAGAAGTAGATCCACTAATAGCAAATATACCAATAGCTATAGAAAGTATTGTTAATGAAGATCGTAATTTGTTAGAACGGACAGAATCAAAGGCTATTAAGATTCCTTCAAAAATTTGACGCATAATATTTACTCAAAACGGAGTGATTCTACTGGATCTAAATTTGCTGCTCTAATTGCAGGAACTAAACCAGCTAAAACACCAACAAACAAAGAAACAGAAGAAGCAATTAATAACAATGAAGGAGGTAAATAACCAGAAATAAACGATAAATCAGGGTAAAATTTTACTATTAAAACCTTACCAATAAAGATAATTATCGAACAACCAATTAATGCAACTATTGCACCAATAAAACATAATAACGATGCTTCAACTAAAAACTGAGTAATAATTGAAGATTTTTTCGCTCCTAATGCTCTTCGTATTCCAATTTCTTTGGTTCTTTCTGCAACGGAAACGAACATTATATTCATTATTCCAATTATACCAACTATAAAAGATAGGAATGTTAAACCTAAGCCAATTGACCAAATATACAAACGTATATCTTTTATGTTATCATCAAAAGCCTTCGATTCATTTATAGAAAAATCGTCATCTTCGTTAGCAGTTAGCCCTCTAACATTTCGCATATATCCTCTCGATTCTTCCCGTAATTGATCCATTCCAGCAACTGAAAATGCTTTAACAGCAATTGAGTAACTTCTTCTTGAAGACCCAAAGTAATTAACAAAAGTTTTTAAAGGAACAAAAACTTGATTGTCAATAAAATCCATAAAAAGAAACCCCCTCTTTTCGAGAATTCCAATTACTTGAAAGGAAAATTTTCCTACTTTTACAGATTTTCCAAGGGCATCTGCATTTGGGAAAAGTGAACTGGCAACACCAGAACCAAGAACTATAACATTGGCTGTTCGTTCTTCTTCAAATTCGGTAAAAAACCTTCCTTGTTCAATATTTCCTGCAGAGGTTTGACCATAAGAACTTTCTGTACCCATCACGGCAATGCCACCAATAGAATTCGCATTGTAACCAATTCTTTTCCCCCAAGAACGAAGTAAAGGAATTGTTAGCTCTGCATAAGTATTTGTTTCTGAAAAAAGTTTCACTTGTTCAAAAGAAATATCCTTTCTCGATCGTATGGTATTCCATTTTTTATTTCCAGCCCAATCCCATTTATCAACGTACATCATATCAGCACCAACAATAGAAATTGTTTTTTCCCACGCTTGTTCTAACCCATTTAAAGACCATCCCATTAAAACAACAAAACCTATTCCTATTACAACACCTAGGCTTGTTAAGGAAGAACGAGTTTTATTAGCACGCAAGGATTGTAAGGAAAAACGTACGGATTCTACAATTTCAGATATTTTCATAACAATTAATATACAGTTGGGTTTGGATTAACTTCATCAACTTCGACTAAACCATCTTTTAGTCTTACAATTCTATGAGCATGGCGAGCAATGTCTTCTTCGTGTGTTACAAGTATAATGTTATTACCTTTTTGGTGTAGATCATCTAAAAGTTTCATAATTTCAATACCAGTTTTGGAATCTAAATTTCCTGTAGGTTCATCTGCAAGAATAATAGCCGGGTTTGTAATTAATGCACGAGCAATTGCAACTCTTTGCCGTTGTCCTCCAGAAAGCTCATTTGGTTTATGATGCATTCTATCATGAAGACCAACATTTGTAAGAACTTGAATTGCTCGTTCTTTACGTTTGCTAGTGCTTTCTCCAGCATATATTAGCGGTAACTCTACATTACGAAGAGAACTAGCTCTTGGTAAGAGGTTGAACGTTTGAAAAACGAAACCAATTTCTTTATTTCGTATTTCGGCTAGATCATTGTCGTCCATATCGTTTACGTCTAAACCCTTGAAGTTATAAATACCTGAAGTAGGAGTATCAAGGCATCCTAGCATATTCATTAATGTAGATTTTCCCGAGCCTGAAGGACCCATAATAGCCACATACTCATTAGGATTTATTGTTAAGGAAACATCACGTAAAGCGTGGACTTCCTCCGTGCCCATTTCATATACTTTAGTTATATGTTCAATTTGAATTATAGGTTGCATTCTTCTTTTATTGTGATTTTCTTCCAGAACGTTTTCCGCTTAAACTTTGATCTTCAACTTTCACGTTCATTCCATCCTGTAAAACTTTAGAAACCATCTGGTAACTTCCTGATACTATGGTTTGTCCATTTGATAATCCATCTAATATTTCAATATATCCTTTATCACTGATTCCAGTTTTGATTCTTTTTTGTTTGACTGTACCATTATCATAAAGAAATACTATTGTTGGTGGTTTTCTATTAGCAGCTTGTTTCGTTGGTTCATCTGAACCTTGTTTCTGGTTTGTGTTAGAATTTGATTGTCCACCAACTTCTTTTAATCCTAGAGGCAAACCAATTCTAACAGTAATTGCTTTTAGTGGAACAGTTAACACATCACTTCTGATTTCAGTAATAATATCAACTGAACAACTCATTCCAGGACGAAGTTTGAAATCAGTTTCTATCAATCGGACTTTTACTTGAAAATTTGTAGTTTCTTCTTGTGTACCAGCAGATGATGTAAGTGCAGAATTTCCTATTTCATATACTATCCCTTTAAAAGATTTATCGGGAAAAGCATCTATCGAAACAAGAGCAGTATCACCTTTATGCACTAAAGCAATATCATTTTCAGAAATTTCTATCCATGAATTCATAACAGATAAATCTGAAACAGTTAACATAGCTGTACCTTGCATTTGAGCAGTACCAAGAACTTTTTCTCCTTGTTCAACTGTAAGAGAAGTAATAACCCCACTCATTGGAGTA
>JBDNFX010000370.1:0-1471 GCA_041689575.1 Kapaibacterium sp. (SeqCode) | reverse complement strand
TATAAAAAATGATTTTATTTCCACAGTTGTTCGAACAAGAGATCTTGTCGTTAACGGTGAGTCTGTAGTTTCTACAATTCAACCAGAAGCCACTGATATTGAATTGATAGTTCACAATGCCGCAAAACTTTTAAACATTAGTGGCCATTGTGTATTTCAGGGTATTAAATCAGAAACGAGCAAAGAATTTTTACTTTTAGAATGTAATCCACGTGTTGGAGGAGCATCTTCTCTTTCTATGAAAGCTGGACTTCATTCTATTCTTTGGTTTGCGCAAGAATCGAAACTAATTCATTTAGAAAAACAAGTTTTTCAACCCAAAAATCAGTTTAACAAACTAATTCGAGTTCCAAAAGATTTTTATATTTAGACGAATTTTAATGGCTCGTAGTTATGGTATATATATTTGATTTAGATGATACTCTGTACGATGAATTAAGCTATGTACGTGGTGGTTTTTCTATAGTAGCAGAGTATTTAGAACAAAAGGAAAATATACCTTCATCGGAAGCTATATCTATTATGGAGACCTTTCTACCAAACGATAGAGGGAGTATTTTTGATACAGTTTTAAAACAATATGGTTGTTATTCTCCAAACTTAGTTCAGGATTGTATTCATATCTATAGAAATCATACTCCAACTATTCTTTTGTATGATGATGTAGTTAGTTTTTTAGAGACTATTCATTTTGAAAAAAAATACATAGTAACAGATGGAAATCCAACGGTTCAACGAAAAAAAATCCAATCATTAGGGCTTAAGAAATATAATGTATTTTATTATTTAACCCATACTTTGGGAATAGAATTTGAAAAACCGAATACGGTAGCATTTGAACTCATTTGTAAACGTGAAAATATTAAGCCTACTGAGGCAGTATATTTTGGGGATAATTTGAAAAAAGACTTCGTTGGAATTACTCCTTTAGGGTTCAAAACGGTACAAATCTTGAGAGGGAACTATAAATCTTTTGAATACTCTGCTCAACATTCTGCAATGAAAACAATACAAAGTTTTCAAGAAGTTACTCCAGAATTTTTAGAATCACTTTAGATTATTTATGAAATCTATAAAAATAAACGGTAGGTCTATTGGGAAAGAGTATCCTCCGTATATTATAGCAGAAATGTCTGGAAATCATAATCAATCTTTAGAAAAAGCCTTGAACATAGTTCGTTTGGCAGCTGAAGCTGGTGTTGATGCTATTAAACTTCAAACCTATACCGCAGATACGATGACCTTTCCCGGTGTTTGGGAAGTTGAATCAGGTTCTCTTTGGGAAAAAAGGGAATTGTACGATTTATACAAAGAAGCACATACGCCTTGGGAATGGCACAAACAAATTTTTAACTATGCTAAAGAACTTGGACTAACTGCATTTAGTTCTCCTTTCGATGAAACTTCGGTAGACTTTTTAGAAACACTTCATGTTCCTGCTTATAAAATAGCATCGTTTGAAAATTCAGAT
>JBDNFX010000369.1:0-3640 GCA_041689575.1 Kapaibacterium sp. (SeqCode) | reverse complement strand
TTCGTTGTATAAGAATGTAAAAACGGAGCCAAACCAATATTCGATTTTCCTAAAACTATCTGTAACTCATAGTTTGGATATACTTTGTGTAGTTCACGCAATAGAGGGATTGAGACAACTACATCGCCAAGGTGATCTTGTCGGAGAAACAGTACTTTTAAAGGTTTCGAAAGTTCGAAAGTTTTTTTTGGTTCATTCAACACGATTGTAGAACGATTATCTGCGAAAAACTTCTGAATTTTTCTTCGAAAGAACAATTCTATTCGTTTTGGTATAGTATCCATAGGTAAAAATAAGCTTAGTATAATCACAATTCCCGATAACGATTATCAAAAGCGAAGTGCAGAATTTTATTGCACCTCACTTTCCGTTTATCTTTAATTTTATCAAATATAATTACTTTTACCCCAACAATGTACAAATTATATTTGTACATTGTTGGGGCTTCGAGTTTTTTTTAAAATTGCAACCACCTATTTCCAACCACCACCTAATGATCGGTAAAGATTGACTTTTCCTACAAGTAATTTAGACTTGACTTCAATCATTTCTAATTTTGCATCTAATACTTCTTCTTGTGTAAGCAATACTTCCACATAATCAGCCCGAGCTGAGTTAAATAAATTATTCGCAATTTTCACAGACTGTTCTAGTATTTTAACTTCATCAGATTTCACTGAATAACTTGCTGAATAGTTTTCAATTTTCGCCATTTGATTTTGTACATCAACAAATGCATTCAAAATAGCTTGTTCGTAATTGAATACGGCTTGTAATTGCTTTGAATTGGCTGAAAAATAAACTGCTTCTATTCCATTTCTATTGATAAGTGGTGCCATTAAATCGCCTACAAGGTTGAATAATATAGACTGTGGATTTATTAAAAAAGCTGGGTTGAAAGCATTAAAACCTACTCCTCCTCGAATATTCAGCGAAGGATAAAAATTTGCTCTGGCAACATTAACATCTAGTTTAGATGCAACTAATTCTAACTCTGCTTTTTTGATGTCTGTTCTGTTAGATAAAAGTTGACCAGGAACTCCTGCTGGTATTGAGTCAATAGTAATACCTAAAAAAGATGAAGACCGTTCGATTTTGGAGGGGAATCGGGCAGTTAAAAAATTTAAAAGGTTTTCTTTTTCAACTATTTTTTGCCTGATTTCATATTGGCGATTCTTTGTTTTAAGTAATTGAGCTTCAAACCGATTAACTGCCAACTGAGTAGCTTTTGCAGATTCCTTTTGTAGTTTCACTGATCTAAGTGCCTTAGATTGCAATTCAACATTCTCGTTGATGGTTTGCAAAAAATTGTCCAATGCCAATAACTCATAATAGTTTTCAGCAATTTCGGACACCAATTTAGTAATAAAAAAATTCTTTCCTTCAATTCTTGCTAAATAGAGATTCACGGAGGCATCTTTAGCATCCCGCAATTTCCGCCAAATATCTACTTCCCAAGAAGTAGTAGCCTCAAGAACAAAGTCACTCAAGAGTCCAGGAAATGGCTGACCATCTTTGATGGAAAGCTGTTCATCTACAGCACCGTTTCTGGTATATAATCCTTCTTTGTCCAGCCCAGAACCAAAACCAATGCCAACAGATGGTAAGTATTCTCCGCTTCGGGCTCTAATCTCATTCTTACTGATTTCAATTTCTTGCAGAAAAATGTTGAGTTCTTGATTATTCACCAAAGCCGAGTCTATCAACGCTTGTAAATAAGCATCTTTAAAATAGTTTCGCCATTGGAAATCTGCAACACTTGTTGTATCAATTGATTGCGCGAAATATTCAGGGACCTGTGTGTCAGGCTCTCTAACCGTTTGATTCAAATTTACACAGCTACTCAATAGCAGTATAAATGGAATAGTGTAACAATACATTTTCAAATTTTTCATTATATTTTGTTTTTACTTTTTCTATTCATTACTTTTAAAACAATTCTCAATTTTTGAATCTTTTTTAATAATGAGGCTTGAGACACACTTTGTATATAGTCTTCGGTTAATGGATTGAAATCTTCATCTTGAATCAGCTTTCTACCTTCAGCTAATTTTGCAAAAATGTAAAAAAGTCCTGGAACTAAAAGGATTCCAAATATGGTTCCAAAAAGCATTCCACCTAATGCAGATGAACCAATGGTTTTATTACCAATTGCACCTGCTCCGGTTGCTCTTACTAAAGGAATTAAGCCAGCAATAAAGGCAAATGAAGTCATCAATATGGGTCTGAAACGTGCTTTTGCTCCTTCTATCGCCGCTTGAAAAACGGTAGCTCCTTGTTGTTGCTTTTGTATAGCAAACTCGACTATCAACACTGCATTTTTACCTAATAATCCTATGAGCATTATTAACCCGATTTGAGCATAGACATCATTTGAAAGTCCCATGATTTTTAGCAATAAAAATGAACCAAAAATACCTAAAGGAAGTGAAAACAAAATAGCCAAAGGAATAATAAAACTTTCATACTGCGAAGCCAAAACGAGATAGACGAAAACAAGTACTAGAATAAAAATAAATATCGCTTCATTTCCGCGAGCAGCCTCATCGTATGACAATCCTTCCCATGCGATATCGTAACCCTTAGATAAGGTTTGCTCTGACACTTCTCTTATCACTCGAATAGCATCGCCTGTAGTGTATCCTTTCGAAGGCACACCTCTTATTGAAGAAGAAGCGTAGAGGTTAAATCGGGTAATTTCGTTGGGTCCCTGTGTTTTCCTTAGTGTTACAAATGAAGAATATGGCACCATTTCGCCTGACTCATTTTTTACAAAAAGTTTTAAAAGGTCGCTTGGTAATCGCCTGTACTCTGGACCAGCTTGTGTATACACCTTGAAAAACGTATTGAAACGTGTAAAACCTTGTTCGTAAGTACTTCCTATAAGTATATTTAAGTTTTCCATTGCAACACCTATGGAAACGCCCTTTTGCATGGCTTTTTCATTGTCAATAATTATTTCGTATTGCGGATAATTGGCTGCATAAAATGTAAACAAACCTGATAGTTCTTTTCTAGCTTTCAAGGCTTTCATAAACTCCATATTCACTTTATCAAATTCCTGATAATCTACAGTATTGTTCTTATCTAGTAATCGTAGAGAAAACCCATCTGAGGTCCCATAACCAGGAACAGCAGGAGGTTCATAAAATTCTACAACTGCTCCTAAACTGTGAGATTCTTCTTCAAGTAATTCGATAATTTCTTTAACTGAATGTTCTCGTTCTTCCCAATCTTTTAAGTTAATGAGGCAAGTTCCTGCATTTGATCCTCTTCCCTCCGTTAGAATTTCGTATCCTGCCAATGAAGTAACCGATTGAATACCTTCAATATCTTCTGCTATTTTCTGTAATTGTTCTGAAACTTCTTTGGTTCGTTCCAATGTACTGCCCGGCGGAGTTTGAATGATGGCATAGATTTGCCCTTGGTCTTCATTGGGAATAAATCCACCCGGAAGTACATTATTGATAGAAAATATACCGAACCCAAATGCACCTAACACCAGAAAAGTTACAAGCCTTCTGCTTACAATCCGTTCAAGTATTTTAGTGTATTGTCCGGTGAGTCGTTCAAATTTTTTATTAAACCAATCAATAAAGAGGTTTATAGGTGTTTTTTTTCTCCGGTGACCATGATTGTT
>JBDNFX010000368.1:0-16505 GCA_041689575.1 Kapaibacterium sp. (SeqCode) | reverse complement strand
CAACTTTTGTACGATTTGTCCTTACCTGTTTCGATTGAATTAGGACGAACAAGTATGTTAATAAAGGACATCGTTCGGTTAGGAAGAGGGTCTGTAATAGAATTTGAAAAATTAGTCAGTGAACCTGTTGATGTATTGGTGAATGGTAAAAAAGTTGCGGAAGGGGAAGTGGTTGTAATTGATAAACATTTTGGTATTCGTATTACAACATTAGTTGACCCTGCAGAGCGTTTGAAAAGTATTCGGAAACAATAATAGTATGGATGATGTCCTGCTTCGTGCCGTTTTAACCTTATCAACAGTTGTCTTACTTTGCTTTGTGGCATTGTATGTTGTTCGTAAATATTTAGTACAGCCAAATAAAAAGCAATTAGTTGCAATGGAAGTTGTTGGAAGACTTTCTCTGACTCCTAGAAATACACTCTATATAGTGAAAGTTGGTACAAGACACTTGTTAGTAGGAATGACCCCACAGTCCCTTACTACAATAGCTGAATTAAAAGAAGATGAGTTAACCTACCTATCACAAGAAGGAATAACTGGCCAAACTCCTTCTACTTTCCAAGATTTTCTTCAATCCTACCTACCGAAAAAATAACACCAATATTAAGATTTTATCCAATAAAGCCTTGATGAATTCCAAAGAATGAATCCAGCTTTTTTGATTGATTTCTTGATGTGATGATAATCAGATAATCACTTTCTTCAATAAGAACATCATCTTTCGGTAATTTCCGAACAGTATACTTTCCATCAATTCTTTTATGAATACCAATAAGAATAGTATTGAATTGTTGTTTTAACAAGGAAAATGCTTCACCGTATGTTTTACTACAAAGTTCATTTTCTGGTTTTACAATGTATTGTTCAATATCAGGTGTATCAATGTTTGGAGAAGAACCTAATAGTTCAATTGAATATGCAGCAACTGCTGGTTCAAATACATAACTTGCAGTTAAATGGGAAGCAATACTGTTTTTGCAAATAATGCTTTCAACACCAGCATTTTTAAAAGTATCAAAAAGTGTTTGGTCGTCAATAGTAACAACATACCGTGGTTCAGGGTATTGTGCCTTTAAATTGATAGAAGTTATCAATTTTTCAGTATCATTTAGTGAACACATCACCACCACAGAAGCTTGAGAAATGTTAGCTTTTGAAAAATAGGTATAATTGGTAAGGTTAGAATATAGTACAAATACATACATATTTGTAAATTCTTGATAAATTTCGTCAATATGGTGTTTATGTGGTGTTATAACTGCAACTGTCCTGCGTTCGTTTACAATGCTACGTACAATTTGTTTCGAAGAATCATCCCAGCCAATAATTACAACGTGATGTTTGAAATCTGTTCCAAAATTTCCCATTTTCTTTTGTTCTTTATGTATAAACACTGTATTAGTTACTTTCCCTAAAATATATCCAATTAAACCAACGCTACAAAACAATAACACTACAGCTAATATTCTCCCACCTGGCGAATATGGATACATATCACCATACCCTACTGTTGTTACAGTTACTAAAGCATACCACAATGCATCGTCGTATGCTTTAATTTGCGAAGGAGTATTGCGTTCAAAATAAAGTATCAAATAGATGTAGATATGGAAAAGTATAAGCGATACACTAATCCAGAAAAATGTTTTTAGATATGACTTTGAAGTATAAATATTTTTAAATAAATTCATAGTGTTGGAATTTAGGCAGTACGGTCAAAAATCAACCCTTGTTGTTGTGTTGAATTCTTTGAATATACAAAAAATATATTCTTGTTTTCGAAACCATTGGTGATTTTAGTAGATTCATTCAATACAAATGGAGTACGAGAATTATCTGTAGAAGTATTTAACTTTGCAATGATTTCAGCACGAGCCTGTTGTTCGATTTGAGTTGCTTTTGTAGCCACAGCTCTGTCTTGAGTGCTTGGTTCAGAGGGTGCGAGAGCAGCTCTACGAATAACTTGCATTTTTTGAATAGTCCCCTCAGGATTGTTTGGAATTGGTGAAATATCTATAGAAACTTCACCACCAATTGCATAAGACTTTCCATCTGGTCCAATTTGATAAGAATACGATGCACCACCTGCATATCCTCCTGCAGAGGCTTGGTGAGCTGCTTCGTGAATTCTAACCTCTTGATCTCTTTTACGTAATCGAACTATTTGCTCATTTTCTTCTTTGGATAATTCTTTACTTTTGATTTCATTCTCTTTTTTCGGAACTACTTGATTTCCATTTTCGTGTTTAAAAATGGAAATAGAATTTGAAAAAGTATTTAAAGAAGAAATATTCATTTGCATTCGGCTACTTCGTTTTTATGGCTTAATTTGTTGCAACATTTCAACTAAACGATCTAAATCTTCAAATGAATAAAAATCTATGACTAAAGCACCATTTTCTTTGTTTTTTAACGCAATATGAACTTGGGTTGCCAGTAATTGACGTAAAGAGTTTTCAATCTCATCAACAGCACTTTTTTCAGAGGAACTTAAAGAAATACGAGAAAAACTTGTAGTTTCTCCTCGCTTTGATTTTCTTCCAATTGGATTTGGTACAATTCCATATCGTTCTAAATAAGGGTTTACAACCTTGTGGTCGTTAACGATATTCGAATCGTCTAAATGATCTAAAGAATAACTTAATGGTGTCAATAATTCTCTAATATATTGTTCGGTTTCACGAACAGACATATCTTTGTCGATTATATTCTGTAATGCTTCAACCTGCGATGCTGTGTCTTCTAAGGACAAAATTGCTTTTGCATGACCAGCAGAAATTTGGTTTGACTGAACAGATTTTTGAATTTCTTCTGGTAGTTGTAATAAACGAATAAGATTAGATACAGTTGTTCTATTTTTTCCAACTTTTTGTGCTACTTCTTCTTGTGTTAAAGAACATTCTTTAATGAGTTGTGCATATCCCAAGGCTACTTCTATAGGGTTTAAATCTTGACGTTGAATGTTTTCAATAATAGCCATTTCTATCATCGATTCATTGGTCGATACTTCTCTAATATATGCAGGGATAACAGATAAACCAGCTATTTTAGAAGCACGTAATCTGCGTTCGCCAGAAACTAATTCATAACCTGAATCAGATTTTCTTCGAACTGTTATTGGTTGAATAATTCCATGCTCTTTAATAGAGGACGCTAGTTCATCTAAAGATTCTTGGTTGAATTCCGTACGAGGTTGATATTTGTTAGGTACAATGTCTTCTAAAGGAATATACACAAATTCTAATTTAGAGTTATCTACTTCGGCAGGTGTGGAAGTAACTAAAAAGTCTTGTCGAATTAATGCACCTAATCCTTTACCTAATCCTTGAGCTTTTGGAGATTTTTTCACTACTTTTATATTTTAATGGCTTTTACTCATTTCGATGTACTTTAGAAAACAAAAATACGTTTTTCTGATTTGCTTACAAAATCTTTTGATAAAACAAATCAATTTCTTAGTTATCTATAGTTGTTTTTAAAGAGAAAGAATGATAATCAAATCAAAAATAATTACTATATTTCATTCTAATTTTTGTAAATTGTATAAAATTTTTGGACTTGAATTTTAAGAAAAAGAGAATGAATTCAATAACAACAGCAACAAAGTTAACTATAAAAAACGCTACCTTTTATGGGTATCATGGCGTTAAATCAGAAGAAAAAACCTTAGGTGGTAAATATCAATTGGATATAGAACTGTATTACGATGGTAGAAATGCTGTCCTTCAAGACGATGTACAATATGCTGTAAACTATCAAGAAATAATGGTTGCAGTAGCAGAAGTATTAAACGATTCATTTAATTTAGTAGAAACTATAGCTTGGGATGTTGCTAATACAATTATGGAAAAGTTTAATCTAGTAAATTCTATAACAGTCCGTATTAGAAAATTCGCTGTCCCAATTGGCGAAATTGTAGATTACATTGAAGCAGAAATTACTTCTAAACGGGAATTAAAAGTTGAGTAGTAGTCATCCAGCGTACAAACCTGTTCTTTTATCATTGGGTTCTAATATTGGTAATAGGCAACAGTATTTAGAAAGGGCAGTTACAGAATTAGCGGTTACTGGATCTTTAGTGAATGTACAAGTTTCTTCTGTGTACGAAACGGAACCAGTTGGATTTAAAGAACAAAATAACTTTTTGAATATTGCTATTTCGTGTTGGACTATTTTAGATCCGAAAGCAGTTTTTACAATTTGTAAAGGAATTGAAAAAAAATTGGGTAGAACTAAAAGACTTCAATGGCAGGAACGAGAAATTGATATTGATTTGTTGTTAATTGGTGATAGCATTATAGATAAGCCAAACTTACAAATTCCACATCCTGCAATGCACGAACGCAGATTTGTTCTTACCCCATCTGTAGAAATTGCAGCTTCGTTACTTCACCCTGTTTTTAAAAAAACAATTCAAGAATTGTATAATGATTGTACAGATACATCTTCGGTTGTTAGAGTTGGGGACCTGCTCCTACCTCTTTAGAATAAGTATCTACGTAAAAATATGATCCGAATTACTGATGAACTTGTTGATAAAGTGAAAGCAGAAATAGATATTTTTTCTGTTATTTCACCACGAGTTCAATTGAAGAAAAAAGGAAAAAACTTTGTTGGACTATGTCCATTTCACACAGAAAAGTCAGGTTCGTTTACTGTAAATGTTGATCAGCAATTTTTCAACTGTTTTGGTTGTGGGAAAGGCGGAGACGCCATAACCTTTGTTCAAGAATTCTATGGAATTTCATTTGTAGAGGCAATTGAACAATTAGCTAATCAGTATTCTATCCCCATTCCAGAACAAACACTTTCAACACAAGAAGTTGAAAAAAAGCATATTCACGAAGCTATTTTTAATGTTTTGGATTCTTCTCGGTTATATGGTATTGACATACTTGGTTCACAATATGGCTTGACTGTAAGACAGTATCTTGCTCGACGAGGAATTGAACAAAAAACTATTGATCAGTTTTCTATAGGTTTAGCACCTATGGAATGGAGTAGTTTCTTTAAACATCTACATTCAAAAGGTTTTTCTGAAGGTAGTATAGAATCTTCTGGAATTTGTGCAAAAAATGAGATGGGTGAATTCTACGACCGATTCCGTGGTAGACTGTTATTCCCAATCCAAAATTCATTGGGTAAAACTATTGGTTTTGGAGGAAGACTTTTAGAAAAATATTCTAAAAAAGCGAAGTACATAAACTCACCCCAAACCACGTTGTACGACAAAAGTTTCGTACTATATGGTTTGTTTCAAGCAAGGCAGGCTATTCGTTCAAAAACAAAGGCTATTCTTTGTGAAGGATATATGGACGTCCTGGCTTTACATCAAAATGGCTTTTTTAACGCCGTTGCTTCTTGTGGGACTGCCTTAACTGAAGAACAAGTTGATGTTTTGTCAAAATATACGAAACACATCATTATTGCTTACGATGGAGATTCTGCTGGAAAAACTGCAACGGCAAAAGCAATTGAAGTTATTTTGCCCAAAGGACTTGCCGTTTCCGTAATTCAGTTAACAAACAAAGAAGATCCAGATAGTTTTTTGAAACGATACGGTTTGGACGCTTTTGAAAAACATATTGAAACGGCAGTAGGTTTTATTGAATTTTTCCGTACATATTGGAAAGAATCAGGAAAATTAGAAACTCCTCAAGATAATGCAATTGCAATTCGAGATTTAATAACAAAGACAATTTCAATACCCGATACCCTTTCTCACCATTTCTATTTCAAAAATATAGCGTCATTATTTTCAATAGATATTTCTTTAGTAGAACAAGAATCGTTGTTGATTCAGGAAAGTCAAAAAGAACAAGAAGCATTTCGAAAAAAGTATACTCCAACAAAATATACTAAAAAAGAAAGAATAGACTATACTTCAGATAATGAAAATCCAATTTCAACTAAAGAAATTATTCAATCGAATGAAACATTTTTAGAAACAATTGATGTAGATGAAGAAGTAGCTGAAAAACAACATCCACATTCTGAAGAAATGAACTTGCTTCGGATTGCACTAATGAGTAAATCGTCTTTTTCTTTGTTGGTGAATACTTTTAGAATTTCTACTGAAAATTTCGAACATTCTGTTTGTATTTCTTTGTTCAAGAGAATTATTGAAATTCAAGCCGTTTCGAGCGATCCCGTTACTGCTTTGTTCGAAGATGAATCTGTATCGGATGAAGAAATATTCTTACTGAAAAGATTAAAAAAATCTCTACGAGAACCATCGATTTCTTGGGAAAAATTCGATACGCAAGTAAATCCTGAAAACTTTGAACAAGTCATTCCCGATTATTTACGAACTATTGAAATTAGGAAAGTTTTTAATCGGATGAAAGAACTTGAAGAAGAAATTCTTACTAATGACGACAGGGTTTTATTAGAAGAATATAAAAAATTAGATACTCAACGTAGGTCATTAGAAGAACAACGAGGAAAATAGTTATCTTTGTACAACATTGTTATTTCAAATGTTTTGTTTTGAAACAGTTTCAAGTAGCCTAACACATTTTTTTTAGTAAATGAATCCTTGGCATTTCCATTATAGTAGCAAAACCGACATAGGTAAAAAGCGTAAGCAAAATGAAGATTTTTTAGCTGCGTACACACTTCCTATTGGAAAACTCTTTTTAATTAGTGATGGTATGGGCGGTCATGTTGGTGGGCAAATGGCTGCTACAATGACCGTAGAAACTGTCAAAGACGAATTTCAACTTGCGAACGCTTCTTCGAGTATCGAAGCATTAATCAGATTCTCCTTTCAAAAAGCTGATGATGCTGTTAAAATTTTTACTAGTAAACATCGCGAATTACAAGGTATGGGAACAACATTGTTGCTTGGTTTATTTAAAGACCAAAAGATGTATGTTGGTTCCGTAGGCGACAGTAGGTTGTACAGAGTACGAAAAGGACTTTGCGAATTACTCACAAAAGATCATTCGTTAGTTCAAGAGTTAATAGATTCTGGTTTGTTAGAAGAACATGAAGCAGATTATCATCCTCAACGAAATGTAATTACTCATGCTATTGGCGCAAACAACCCATCGCCTGATTTTTATCAATTCGATGTAGAAGAAGAAGATATTTACTTGTTTTGCACTGATGGACTTTCTCAATATGTTAAAGAAATTGAAATATCGGCAATTATTAACTTTAACTCAATTGAAACATCTGCGACAGAATTTATTACTTTAGCTAACGATAAAGGTGGTAGCGACAATATTACATTACATATTGTTCAAGTTACGTCGAAAAGTAGTGTGAGCGAAACTATTCAAATGCCAATTGAAAAATCTTCTGTATATTCGTATGTATTATATGCTCTATCATTTGTAATATTACTGATCCTCTTATATTGGATATATTGGCAAATTTCTTCAAAACCTTCAGTTCAAGAAATAAACCTTTTTAATGAAAAGATTTTTCAATTTTTCCATAAAGTGTAAACAAAGAATAATGAATCAATTTTTAGTAGTACTTATTTTTATTCAAAACTAATATGCAATTTCGTAGAGATACTATTATAAGGGATTATCGTATTGTTGATATCATAGGCGAAGGTGGTATGGGACAAGTCTATATTGCTATTGACAATTTAGACAGAAAGGTTGCCGTAAAGGTTCTTAACCCTTCTTTCACTCTCGAAAGTGATTTTGTTCAACGCTTTAAACAAGAAGCAAGGCTTCAATCTTCTTTAGACCATGAAGGAATTGTAAAAATACATACGTTTTTCGAACAAAATGGTTTGTATTTCTTGGTTATGGAATATGTTGAAGGTCAAACAATCAGGCAATTAATTCAAGCCGTTGGTCCTATCCCAGAATCACGTACACTTTCCTTAGCAACTCAAATTTTAAAAGCATTAGAATTTGCACATAGTAGGGGCATTGTTCACCGCGACATAAAACCTTCAAACATTATTGTCACACCAAAAAACACTATTAAAATTGTTGATTTCGGTGTTGCAAAAATGTTAGGAATGGAAAATTTAGTGAATACACAAGTCGGTTCCAAAATGGGAACTTACTTGTATATGAGCCCTGAACAAGTAAAAGGCGAAGTGGCTATTGGTGCTCAAACGGATATTTATAGTTTTGGAATTGTTCTCTTTGAAATGCTTACCGGAAGAGTTCCCTATAATGTGATTACAAATAGTGAATATGCACTGATGCAAGAAATTGTTAATTCTGCACTTCCTGATCCTCGTAAATATTATCCGCATATTTCTAATTCTTTAGTAAATATTCTTTCAAAAATGACCGTAAAGGATTCAACGAAACGGTATATTGCCTGTTCTCAAGTGTTAATAGATATTCACCGATTTACAGACTTATTGCCTTCTGGACACACTTCAATTCCTCATAGTTTTGAACAAACTGGTATTGTCGATGTTGGAAATCAAACAATTGAAACTGAATCGAAATCTTCAAAAGCGATATTGTATGTTTCCTTAAGTGTTGTTGCCGTTTTATTTGTCATTCTTGCAGTTGGCGGATATTTGATGTACCAAAACAAACAAGACGATAAAATTAAACAACGTGAACAAACACAACTTCAATTAGATTCTATTAAAAAAGCCTCTGAGACACGTTTACTTCGTGCTGATACGCTGTTTAACGAAGCAATGAATCTTCGTAGAGATAGAAACTCTATGGCTAAATGGTATCGTTCTATTTCTATGTTAACCGAATCAATAGAGTTAAATCCAAACGATATTCGCTATTATTTCGAACGAGCGAGAGGGTATTGGTTCACTTCAGATTTTTCGAAAGCTATTACAGATTTAGACAAGGCATTAGAATTTACAGCTGATTTTGGAAAAGTTCAATTTGCTCCTGCTTCCATATATTATATGAGAGGTATTTGCAGAGCTGACAACAAAGATGCTACAAAGTATTCTGACCCACAAAATTTAGAATATGCTTTATCAGATTTAAGAACAGCCTATACTCAACGAAAAGACTATGCAAATGTGTTCGCTATAGCCTTAAAAGTAAAAGCAGAATTGTTGCTCCGAAATAACGATTATAAACAAGCAGTAGTTTTTGCCACTGAGGCATATACCTTAGTAAAATCGAATAAAGTTTTAACTGAAATACTTATTCTTCGTATGCAAGCCTATGAATCTTTAGGAATGACCGAAGAAGCTTTTGGCGATAGGGTTGAGATAGAACAACTTGATGGAAGTTTGAATCAATAACGATTTCACAATGAATACAAAAAAAAAACATAGACTTTCCTTAAAAACAATGTTGTTTGCTGTAACACTTTCGTTGTTTTTGTGGGGGTATGTAACTATGAATTTTGAGTATTCTATGTTTATCGATGCAAAAGTTTCTGTTAAAGTTCCTGTAGACAGATCTATCGAAACAACATTGCCGAACACACTCCGATTAAAAATTGCAGGTTCGGGATGGAAATTACTGAATATCCTCAGTGGAGACCGTCCCGATATTCTCTTCGATCTCACAGATCGTTCGCAAAATAAAAAAGATACTACTATTTTACTAACGAAAATAGATTTTGCTCAGTCCTTACGTATCCCAAATGGTATTGAAATGACCGATGCAATTCCATCGGAACTCTCACTTAGATTTGGTGAAGTTGTTTCTAAAAAAGTTCCTATTGCATCGAATATTCATTTACGAACTGCAACCGGTTTTATCGTTACTTCAAAAATTCGTTTATATCCAGATAGTGTAGTTATTGCTGGGGCGCCTTCTACTTTAAAAGATATTTCGTATTGGCCCACAGAAGAAAGAATCCAATCGAATCTAAGTGAAAATATTAATTTGAAAGTAAAACTATTAGACACTATGAGGTCGGTTCGCCTTTCCGTTCGGACAACACAAGCTATGGCATACATTGAACGGTATGCTGAAACTGTTCTTCACGACATTCCAGTTACTATTATTGGTATTCCTTCAAGCAACCAACATAGTCTCAACCCTCGTTTGCTTTCTGTTACTGTCCGTGGAGGAGTAAGTAAAATTAGCCAGTTAACCCCTGAAAATGTACGGGTAACAATTCACTATTCAGAAATTGAAAACGACTTGGTTGGAACGCTCAAACCAAAAGTTACTTTACCAAACGACCTCCAATTGCTTTCCACATATCCTACCTTTTTACTTCATACAAAACGGTTAGATCAATATCAATTATAATACAATTAAACCTTTTATAATTGTTAATAGTCTAAATATTTGAAAACACTTTTCTTTTCTTTTATTAGGTATTTACTATGAAAAAAATGTCAATTTTAGTAGCACTTGCACTTACGCTCAGTGTTACAACAGCATCGGCAATGCACAAAGAACCACACTGCAATTCCGACAAAGTAGAATGTAAGAAAATGAAACCTCTTACAGACGATCAAAAACAAGCAATTCAAGAATTCAAAGTGGAAATGAAAGAGTATAAAAATTCTGAAATTATCCCTTCGCTAACTGAATGGAAAAAACAACTCGATGCGGCAATGACTCCTGAGGATCTTTCGAAATTGAATTCTTTAAGACTACGTGCTGATGAGTTTAGAGGAAAGCTTGTTAGCTCAATGAAAGATATGAAAAATGGCAATAAACAAGCTATGAAAGAAATGTTCAAAGACTCAAAAGAAAATATGCGTACCATTATGGAAGAACTAAAGCCTTTCGCGGAAAAATATAAAGGAACTATAGAAAATTTAATGGAAACTGCAAAGCCGAAAATGGAAGAATGGCGTGAAGACGTTATGGAAATCCATAAAGAAACCACTAAAGAATCTTTTCCAAATGACGGTAAGGAATGCGATATGTCAATAATGAAACATCATAAAATGCGTAGCGAAATGAACCCTATGGGGAATATAGGTCGAAGACACTTCGGTAGACCTGCAATGTTTATGCTTTGGAATGGTCAATCCGATTTATTCGATACCAATGAAGAATCAATCGTTTCTTCTGCTGGTAATGGGAATGTTTCTCAATCTGGTTTTACCTTAAAACAAAATACTCCAAACCCAAGTGCAGCTACAACTTCGTTTTCATTCGTTGTTGACAAACCTTCAACAGTATCAATGAAATTATACGATGTTAACGGTACAGAAGTTTTAACAATTGTAGATAACGTTTCCTATCAAGCTGGAGAATACACTGTTAATGCAGATGTACGCAATTTGCCAATTGGTACTTATTTTTACAGACTTACTTCAGGCGGTATTTCTTTACAGAAAACAATGTCAGTAACTCGATAATTGAACCTAATATCGATTCAATAAAAAAGCCCACAAATGTGGGCTTTTTTTTATTCAACAATTTAGAATTCTACTTTTGTTTAATAAAGATGGAACGAGAAATGGTATTATCACTACGTACAATTGTTACCGTATACAAACCAGAAGGTAGGTTGGAAGTTGTATAAGAAGTATTACTTATTTCTTGAAGGCGATATTCCACACCAAGAATATTTGAAGCAGTAACCGTACGAATACCCTCTGAAGTGGAAATTGTAATTTAGGTTTCAATCGGATTAGCAAACAGATGTAATACATCTTTAACTTCTAACCCTCATTACACACTTATTACATTTCTTCATTAGTAATGGTAGTAACCGCTTTCGTTACATTGCTTATCTTGTGTTGCAAGAATCACATTGTTATCTGGCATCTATGGAATTGATAGTGCTGCTTGAGGAAGCGTTTTGTTAACATATGGATATAAAACCAGTTTCAGAACCTAAATATTGAAAATTAACAAGGTCATTTGTATATTCTATTCCTCAACAACAGTTTCCGTCTTCAGACCCACCTTTATTATCGTTTACATAAATCACGCCACCCAAATGAGCGAACCAAATAGTACCATCTGAATGTCGAAAAACTGTTGAAGGTTTTTGTAGAATTGCCAGTATATCAATCAGAGGTAATCATTCTTAAAAGTTATATCTTCTATAATGCTAGTATCAAAATGGAAATCTCATACTTGGGCGAATGTTACTGAAAAACAACAAAGAGCGAATAAAGTGACAGTATTGATTGTTTTCAAAATGGAATACCTTTTTGTGAAGAGATGGTTTTGAATAGATGCAGAAAAATTGTTCAACAAGTATATAAATATAAATGATTCGTCCAATACTAAAATAAAAAAGCCCACTAAAGTGGGCTTACAAAAATTTCTAAGAAATAAGGATTTAGTCCTATTTCATTCCTTGGGGAGCAAAAGCAGGAGAAACATCTTCTGTCGCTTGGCCATAAACAATTATATCAACAACTGAATAATCAGGATCATTGGTTTTTAATTTAATTGTTCCTGAATAATACCCAACTTTGTCCGCAATAGCAGAACCTACAATTTTAAAAGTAGCGTTATCTTTAATAACAGTATTAGGTTTGATATTCGTTTTAAGTCCATTACCAACTAATTCAACAGAAGTAATCACTAAATCTTTTCCAGATTTATTTTCTAAAACTGTTTCACCATTTGCAAGATGTCCTACTTTAAGATTACTAAGCACAACATAAGGAACAGAAAGACGAATTGGAAGAGTAATATTAGCTTTTAAGTTTAAAACTTTTTCAGCTGTAACGGGATCATCACTTTTAATACGAACTGTTTTCATAATAGGTCCAACATTCGAACCAGTATTAAGCGTAACAGAAAGTGTAGCAACATCGTTTGGTTGAAGTACTTTGTTATCTAAAATAGTACCAGTACAACCACAAGCGGCTTGTACATCAGAAATAGTAAGCGTTTTATTTCCTGCATTTTTAATTTGAACTTTTGCAGAAAGAGGGTTTTTAGTTTTAACAACACCCCAATCGTATGTATCTCCACCAACGATTTCAAGTTTCGGTTGAGCCAAAAGAATAACTGCAGTACAGAAGTACATTGTAACGGAAGACAAAAGGATTTTTTTCATAGTAACATAAAGAAAAAATTAGGGAATAGATAACTATTCAGTTTCAAACTAATTTCGTAAAGACCGAAACAGAACTGGAATAGTACCGAAGACAACAGTATAGACTGATTTAACAAGAACATATTTTGTAAAAAATTCTGAAATTGTTGCCTCTGTTGTTCTAATATACAAAAAGGAAAATACGGCATTGTGAACAATCACTGCCAAAAACAAGATTAGAATGAACCTATATGATTGAAGAATTAACGTAGTTCTGTTTTCTTTGTAAAAGTAACCAGCGGTAAAACCAGCTAAGGTATTGACTAATGCATTTACACCCAATACACCTTCGTAAGTCATAAAATCAACTAATAAACCACACATAAAACCTGAGAGTATTCCTATCAACTGACCTTCTTGAATTGCTATCCAAACAACTAAAATGACAATAATATCGGGAACAATACCTTGAATTTCAATTAACGGTATCAGTAAAAAATCAGCAATGCTCAACAGAAGTGCAACCCCAACATACACAGCATAACGAAGGTGAGGGAGTCTATCGAAAAGTGTTGTCTCACGGATTTTCATTAGAATTTTCTGTTGGTTCTTTTGATGTTTGTTTTTTTACGTTCTTTTTATTCTTAGTTTTTACAGCTATTTCATTAGCGTAACGTTCTTCTAAATAAATTCGTTCTGGATTTGGTAATTGTGTAATAACAAATACTTGTTCTAAAGTTTCAAATTGTGCAAACGATTGAATTTTTAATGTTGCAAACAATGAATTTGGATCTTCGTGAGTACCGAGTACTTTTCCAATAGGAATATTTGGCGGAAATTTGGTGCTATATTCAGAAGTAACTACAATTTCACCTTTTTGAATAGAATAAGTTTTCGGAATATTTTTCATCACAAGAAATTCATCATCTTCCCAATACACCACACCGTCTAGTCTGGTAGATTCTAACCGAGCCGCGACACGTATGTCTCTATTTTTCAAAATTGAAACAATGGCAAAATTTTCACTCACACTTGCAACTACCCCAACTAAACCACGGTCGGTCATAACTGCCATGCCTTGAGCAATCCCGGAAGCAGTACCTCTATTGAGTGTAATATACGAACGTATAGAGCCAATTGTTTTACCAACAACTTCAGCAGGAACTAAGGGAAGTTTTGAAATAGATTTGAATGTAAGTAATGAACGAAGTTTGTCGTTTTCAATGCTCGACTGACGAGACTTTTGAACTTCGTAAGACAACTGAGCATTGAGATCTCGCAGTGAAGAGTTTTCCGATTTTAAGGCTACAGGATTTGGAATAAACGAAAAAGCTTCTTGAAACACACCAATAGTTGCTACAACCACTGACCGTAAACCACCAAATTGCGATAAATCTCCTAATGCCATAAGTGAAAAACTTATTATAACAAAGAAGCACAAAGCAATGTATTGCTTAAATTCTTCAATTATTTGTAAGAGTCTTTGCATAGGGAAAATGAAATCGATCAAGAAAAAAAGAAAAACGTGCATTGGATATCAACGCACGTTTAAAGAGAAAATAACAATACAAAGATAGGAAATTCTATGCCATTTTTATAGAAAGTGGTGGTAATTCTCCTCCACTCATAAGAATATCCAATTCAGCATTATCAAGCGTTTCTCGTTCTAACAACAACTTTGAAGTTCTATGGAGTAAATCAATATTAGAACGAAGTATGTTTTCGGCACGTTCCATACCATAGTGTAAAATTCTACGAACTTCAGAATCAATAATCATAGCAGTTTCTTCAGAATGATCTCGAGGTTGCGACATTTCACGCCCTAAGAATACTTCTTCTGTTTTGTTTGCATACGTAATAGGACCTAAACGTTCGCTCATACCCCATTCGCAAACCATTTTTTTCGCTAGCATTGTTGCACGTTCAAGATCGTTACCTGCGCCTGTTGTAAATTGTGTAAACACAATCCATTCAGCGGCACGACCAGCAAGTAAGGTAGCAATTTTTGTTTCTAAGAAATCCTTGCTATAAGAATGTGAATCTTCAGTTGGTAAGTACGAAGTTATACCTAAAGCTCTTCCACGTGGAATAATAGTAACTTTATGCACAGGATCACTATTAGGAATTAACTTTCCTAATAAAGCGTGACCCATTTCATGGTAGGCAGTAACTTCTTTTTCTTTATCAGAAATAACCATCGATTTCCGCTCTACACCCATTAAAATTTTATCTTTTGCATCTTCGAAATCTGCCATAGTAACAACTGAAGCATTTTTACGAGCTGCAAAAAGCGCTGCTTCATTCACAAGATTTGCTAAATCAGCACCAGAAAGTCCTGGAGTTCCACGTGCTATTACAGATACATCTACATTTTCACCTAATGGAATAGTACGAGTATGAACTTTTAAAATCCCTTCACGTCCACGAACATCTGGGCGGTCAACTACGACTTGTCTATCGAAACGACCAGGACGTAGAAGTGCAGGATCGAGAACATCAGGTCTGTTTGTAGCCGCGATGATAATAATTCCAAGATTTTGTTCGAATCCGTCCATTTCCACTAATAATTGGTTTAGTGTTTGTTCACGTTCGTCGTGTCCACCACCAACACCAGCACCACGTTGACGCCCAACAGCATCAATTTCATCAATAAATACTATACAAGGAGCGTGTTTTTTAGCAGTTTCGAAAAGGTCACGAACTCGAGAAGCACCAACACCAACGAACATTTCTACAAAGTCTGCACCGGACATTGAGAAAAATGGAACATTAGCTTCGCCAGAAACTGCACGAGCTAATAAAGTTTTCCCAGTGCCGGGAGGTCCTAAAAGTAAAACTCCTTTGGGGATTTTACCACCAAGTTTTTGAAATTTTGTTGGTTCTTTTAAAAATTCAATAATTTCTTGTAATTCATATTTTGCTTCATCGGCACCGGCAACGTCAACAAAAGTAACTTTCGTTAAATTATCGCTGTTCATACGAATGCGCGCTTTCCCAAAAGAGAAAATGCCTTTAGTATTTCCTCCACCTTGCATACGACGCATTACAATTATATAAACGCCAATAAGTAAGAACCAAGGCAAGATGGAAATAAGAGCTGCCCACCATTGACTATCGCCTTCTTTATAACTCCAAGAGATTCCTTTCGAACGCCACGTTTGTTCTGTTTGGGTATCTAAAACACCAAGTTTCGTAACAAAATATTTAATCTCGCGAGGTCTGCCGTCTCTATTTATTGTAATTGGTTCACGAAGGGTTCCGTGAAATTCAAAATCATTTAATTGAGATTTAACAATTTCTGCTGATTCAATTTTATTTGCATCAAGGTATGATATATATTCCGTATACGAAACTGGCCATTCAGGTCGTTGTGCACCCACAAATTGGAAGTAAAATATAAGAACACCAACAAAAATTGCTCCCCAAATCAAAACATTTCTCATTATTTTATTCGAAGCGTTCCCATCTCCAGAATTTGGATTCTTTGGAGAGTTGTAAGAATTTTTCTGCTTTTGAGAAGACTTATCTTGATCTTTGGGTTTAAAAAAATTACCGTCACTCATTCTATATCCTTAAAAATTGCACCACTAAATGTGGTTACTTATTTTATAGTTACTTTT
>JBDNFX010000367.1:0-4042 GCA_041689575.1 Kapaibacterium sp. (SeqCode) | reverse complement strand
ATATCGATGAGTCGAAGGTGCAATTCTTAACAGATAAAATTACCTATTCAGTCCAAATGGATTCAACAGATGTTCTTTCCTTGCGAAAGTTGGGTTTAAAAGAAATGGATGGAGTGATTGTTGCAATTGGTGAAAACTTTGAAGCATCAATTTTAACTACTGCACTTTTAATTGAAATTGGAGTTGAACGCATCATCAATAGAGTAACTTCTCCGACACATGAAAGAATTTTAAATGCAATGAATATTACCGATGTAATCGTTCCTGAGGCTATTGCTGCAGCTCAATTAGCCGACCGAATGATGATAAAAGGGGTTCTCGGATCGTTTGAAATTTCTAAAGATTATAGTATTGTTGAAATTAAAACACCTAAACAATTTATAGGCAAATCATTATTGGAATTGAATCTTCGAAACGAATATTCCCTTAATTTAGTTACTATTAAACGAGTGGAAACAAAAAATTCTGGTCTTTTAACAATGGGTGAACGTAAGGATTTTGTTAGAATAATTGGAGTTCCAATGCCAACTGAAGTTATATTAGAAAATGATATTTTAGTAGTGTTTGGTTTAGAAAAAGACATTTTGAAACTTTCTGAATTGGGTGCAGATTAATGAGACACTTTTTTTACATACTCATAGTAATATGTTTCATTTCTTGTTCAAATAAAACATACGAACAAGATCAACGATTCTTAAAAACGTATACTGAAGTATTAGTGCAACGTTTTAAAAGTAACGATACATCAATTGCAAATCGTAAAATAGATACTGTGTTGCTCAATAATGGTTTTTCTCAAGAATCTTTCAAACAAGAATTCTTTCGATACATGTCTCAAGACCCCAAGATACTTCGAACTTTAATAGATTCTGCTAACGTAAGAGCAAAAGTTATACTACAAAATGATACAACTTCCATTAGCCATTAGGTCTTTACGCGAAACATTTGCCTCAATAGACAAACAAGCATTGTTAAAGAATGCTCAAATGGTCTATGAATATACAAACGTACCTTTAATGCCAATGTTAAAGGCAAATGGGTATGGACACGGCATTTTAGAATGTGCGAGTGTTTTAACCGATGAAGAATATATTCATAGTTTTGGAGTTGCCTTTGTTACAGAAGCAATTGTTCTACGATCGCAAGGGATCACGAACCCAATTGTAGTATTAATGCCTCCAACCGAGGAAATGTTTCCCTTTATCTGTTCTTATGGTTTACAAACAATTGCTGTAGACATTCAAATACTAACTAAGTTAAATGGGTTTGCAAAAAAAAGAGGGATTATAATTCAAGCACATATCTTTATCGATACTGGAATGAGAAGATATGGTGTTCAACCTGAAAATGTTCTTGAGTTTTTAAATCAAACTAAACTACTTTCGAATATTACTATTATAGGAATATGCACTCATTTTGCCACCGCCGATGATCCAAATTCTCCTTTTTTTGATGAACAATTCTTGACTTTCCAAAAAACAGTTTCAGAGGCTCGAAACAATGGATTTGAATTTTCTGTAGTTCATTGTGCAAATAGTGCTGCCATAGTACGGTCAAAAAATACTCACGGGAACTTAGTTCGCCCGGGTTTAATTCTCTATGGTTATCACTCCTATTTAGGAGAACATTCTCAGTTGCCGGTAGAACCCATACTGTCATTGATAACAATGGTTTCTTCAATTCGTACAGTTTCCACTGATACAAGTGTTGGTTATTCTCAAAAATATAGAACAACTAAAAATTCTACTATTGCTACTATTCCTATTGGTTATGGTGATGGGTATTCTCGTCTATTAGAAGGAAAAGCTTTTTGTTTGATAAATGGTTTAAAAATTCCAATAGTTGGTTCTGTTTGTATGGATGCTTGTATGGTAGATGTTGGAGATTTGAAAGTGGAAGTAGGTGATGAAGTTGTACTCATTGGTACTCAAGGAAACAATAGAATTACAGCTGAAGATTTAGCCACTGCGATGGGTACTATTTCTTATGAGATTATTACGAATATATCAGACCGAGTTCAAAGAATTCTTCTAGAAAAATAACAATTAATTTATTCCAAAATCTGTACTTTATTAAAGTAACAACCACTTTTAATTGATCCTAACTTCTATGCTGGAGCTAAATGTAAAAAAGGAAACTCTTTTAGATTTAATCACTTTTCTACAAAAAAGTGAATCTTTACCTGCTGAAAAAAAATCAGCATTTTTAGATTTAGTCTTAGAAATACAAAACACTTCACATTCACAACAAATTCCTGAAGTAACTATATCGACTCTCAACAATGAAATTTTAAAAACCAAGAATGAAACTGAAGAAAATTTTGTAAATGAATTACTTTCAATGAGGGTACTTTCTGAAGGAATATTTAAGAATATTCCTGATGCTATTACACTAATTAGGGTACTAGGACCTTCACAATACCGCTACGAAAATGTTAATCCTTCACACATTACAATGAGTGGATTTGATCCGAATTACTTGATTGGTAAAACACCAATTGAAGCATTGCCTGAACAAATTGCAAACAATGTAATTGATCATTACAACGAATGCATTCAAAACAGAGAACCAATTCAATTTGAACAAATAATTGAGTTAAAAGATAGTAAAAAAGTTTGGGAAACTACTTTGATTCCAATTCATAATTCTTTAGATGAGATATTTATGATTGCAAGTGTTTCCCACGATGTAAGTAAATATCGTGAAGAACATATTGCCTTTTTACACAGTGAAGGAAAATTTCGTGCTATATATAACAATTCATACGATGCTATTGTTCTTATCGACCGAGTTGGAACGGTAGTAGATTGTAATGAAAGAACTTTAGAAATTTTTGAAATTGAGAATAAAAATCTATTAAGAGGCTCTGCAAGCTTTTCTTTGTTTAAATCGGCTGTTACAATTAGTGATACGACAAAATATATTGAAACACTTCGGTTAGGCGGATCAATTTTACAAGAAAAAGAGTTTATTACTACTTCTGGAAAAGTGTTTTGGGGTTCTTTGGCTTTAACAAGCATTATTATCGAAAAGCAAACATTAGGTCTGATACGTATAACTGATATAACATTAGGAAAATTAGCAGAACAGGAACGCCGTAAATTTGAAGTACTATTTGAACAAGCACCCGATTACATTGGGTTTACTGACAAAAAAGGTTCTTTTGTTTACATGAATACTTCCTTGCGAATGTTCTTAGGTATAATGAAAGAAGATGTTCAAACTCATACTTTAAGTTCATTCTGTACGGAATCTTACAAAGTATTGTTAGAAAAAACGGTTATTCCTTTAGCTGATGAACAAGGTTCTTGGTTCGGAGAAATATCGTTCGTGAATAGGTTTGGACATCAGATAATTGGGTCGCAAGTAATTGTTGCCCATAAATCTTTAACTGGTCAAGTAGAATTTTATTCAACGGTTATTCGAGATATTTCTAAAAGTAAAAAAATTGAAGACGATTTACGGGAAAGCCAACAAATACTTTCTGAATCACAAAAATTAGCTAAATTGGGAAGTTATGAAATTGACTTTATAACTGGAGAATCTCACTATTCTACAGAAGCCTATAATATCTTAAGTATAAAGGGTACGACCGGATTACAACCGCATTTTGACCTCTTTACAACAGTGGTACCGGAAGATGAATCTAGAGTATTAGTAGAATGGAATAAAGCACTAAAAAATTCTACTAATTTCGAATTAGATTACCGTCTATCTACCAACGATGGTGTTAAGTATATCTATCATACTGCAAGACCAGTTGCTGATTCTACGAATAAGATTATTAAAATTATTGGTTCTATACAAGACATTTCAGAACGAAAACAAAGCGAAGCAGCAATTCAATTTACGAATGCGCAACTTGTAGCAGTATTAGAATCTACCAACCACGGTATTTTTTCTGTGGATTCTGATAAAAGATATTTGTCATTTAATAAAAAACATAAAAAAAGCAGTCAAAATCGATTTAGGTATCGATATTGAAATTGGTATGGATATTACTTTGTTTTATGATAAAACAAAAGAGTTTAAACAAGTATAT
>JBDNFX010000366.1:0-5285 GCA_041689575.1 Kapaibacterium sp. (SeqCode) | reverse complement strand
GCGTTCTGACGATTTTTTCAAAGTAGAAAAATTTCCTGAAATGAAATTCGATTCTGTTTCGTTTGAAAAAGTGAACAATTAAAAATACAATTTGAATGGTAATCTTACTATTCATGAAAATACAAAACCAGTTACTTTGAAAGCAACGTTCAACGGAATTACTCAAGACAGTTGGGGTGGAACGCACGCTGGGTTTGAGATAACTGGTTTTCTAAATAGAAAAGAATTCGGTTTACTTTGGAGTTCAACAACTGAATTAGGTGGAGTTGTTGTTAGCGACGAAGTAAAACTTACATTAGACATACAGTTAGTAAAAAATAACTTTTTCTATAGGTGCCATTGCATCTATAGTTGTGGCATCTATTTAATTTCTCTGAGGATACTATGGAAAATTCTTATATAATTGCTCAACCTTTGTTACAGCAATTAGGACCAAATATGAACATAAATGCTCCCTTTCCTACAAAACAAATTCCAAATGTAGATCCATTTTTGTTACTACATCATTTTGGACCTATTGATGTTCAGTCAAGAAAAGATTTTTTAGTTCCACCTCATCCACATAAAGGATTTGAAGCTATTACATTTCTCTTTAGCGGTTCTATTGAACATAATGATTCTTTCGGAAACTCTGGTTTACTTCAAAGTGGAGATATACAGTGGATGACAGCAGGGAATGGAATTGAACATCAAGAAGGATATCCCTTTGAAGGAGTAAAACAAACTATAGAAGGTATTCAGCTCTGGGTTAATTTACCTGCAAATGAAAAACAGAACAAACCTCGATATCAAGATATTCAGTCAAAAGATATTCCTATTCTTTTAGAGGGATTGAACATAATTCGAGTATTTGCTGGAAACTTTGAAGGGAAACAAGCGCCAACAAAGACTGTTACCGACATCACTGCATTGCATGTGAAGGTAGAAAATTCGATTGAACGAAGTTTTCAATTAAACAACAATTATAACGTGGTTCTTTATATACTTCACGGAAATGTGTCAGTCGAAGGAATTCCTGACCCTATAGGTGGAGGTGCTGCTTTAATTCTTAAAAACCGCACTGAACCTATTGTGGTTTCAATAAATGAAAAATCGGAATTCGTCTTATTAGGAGGAATTCCGATAAATGAACCTATTGCTTCGTATGGACCTTTTGTAATGAATTACGACGAAGAAATTATTACCGCAATTAAAGAGTATCGATCAGGAGCTTGGGGCAAGGTTTAAATAAAATATTATTTAATTGCTTTTAACTCATTTGAAACAAAAGTCATTAATTCTTTCAAGAATTCTGGTGTCAAGTTCAGTTGTATACCCGCAACTTCGTAAACTTCTTTCATATTTTTCGATCCACCTAATTTTAAAGCCTCAAGGTACTTATTCATTGTTCCTTGGGGATCTTTTTTATAGTTAGCCCACATTTGAATTGCTCCAATTTGTGCTACTCCATAATCAATATAATAAAATGGTGAACGGAAGATATGTTGAAATTGCCAACCAGTGTGTCTCAACTCTTCCATTCCTTCTCTAGAAACAGGCGAACCTTTTGTATAGCGATCAAACAATTTCAACCAATATGCTTTTCGTTCTTCAGAGGTATGATTTGGATTTTCATACACCCAATGTTGAAACGCATCGACTTTAGCAATTCTTGGTAGAAGTTCAATAGTTCTTTCTAATTGTTGACGCTTTGCTTGGAGTAATTCTTCTTCATTTTTATAAAATTCATCCCAATAGTCCATAGTCAAAAGTTCCATTGTCATAGATGCAAATTCTGCTACTTCTTTTGGGAAGGATTTATAGGAAACTACTGACTGTTCTTTTGTTACAAAGGTATGAATAGCGTGACCTACCTCGTGGAGCAAGGTTACTACATCACGTTGTAAACCAACAGCATTCATAAAAATAAATGGTATATGTCTATCGTACAATGGCGAGTTATATCCGCCCATTTCTTTAGCTTTTCGGGATTCTAAATCTAAGTGACCAACTTCTTTCATTATAGAAAGATATTCACCTAAACCGGGATGTAATCGATTAAAAATTCTAATACACCCATCAATTAACTCATCTGTTGTTGAAAATGGTTGCAAAGAAGTTGACCCATAAATATCAACAGATATATCCCAAGGACGTAATTTTTCGACTCCTAAAATCTTTTTTCGATTTTCTAAGATTTCATTTTCTAATGGAAGTACATAGGATTCAATTGCATTATGAAACATAAAACAATCTTCTGCTGTATATTCTAATCGATCAAAATTTTTAAATTGAAAATCTCTAAAGTTTTTTTCACCTGCATTTAAAGCTATTTCTGTTCTGAGCTGTACAAGTTCGGTAAAAATCTCATCTAATTCATCATATTGCTGAATACTCTGTTCTGTAATCATTTTCCAAACTTCTTCTCTTATGGCTCTATCGTTCGACTTTAAGTACAAAGACATTTGAGGAATTGTTTGTTCTTTTCCATCATAGAATAAATTTCGTGAAGCAACTAAACGTGAAAATTCATCTGTTTTTTTGGATATCTGAACAGTTAATGGAATATTCTTTTCACTATAGAGAGTAAATGAATTTTTTACCAATGTCATATAACGTTCGTAATAAGTTCCTTTCAAATCTTTCACAAATTCAGATTCAAGTAACTTCTTATTTAAAGCCATCCAATGAGGACTTAATTTTGGTATTATTTCATTTACAAACAACTCATATCTGTTTCTGTATTCCAGATTAGAAGTGTCTCGAGATTTATTAATATAAGCCCAAGCCATTTCAGTTGAGGCAACTCTTTGAAATTCCTGAAATTTGTCAATCCAAGCAATAAATTCTTCTACCGTTGAAAAGGTTGTAGATAGCAGTTCTTCAAAATAAGGTTTAAAGTCTTCATATTTCGATGGATCAAATTCATCGTGAATAAAGTATTGCGGCAATCGTTCTGGGATTATCATATTTTTGTTGTAAAATTTTTAATACTCTGTAGAAGCAGATTTATTTAGAATGGCACATCATCGTCAGCAAATGGAGGCGCTGCGTCTTCGGAGTGTTGAGATGTTGAACCACCACCTTGACGTTCGGCTTTCCATCCACGTAATGATGTGATATATCCAGTATTTCCATCTTTCCCAACATAAGAACGACCTGTTAAATTGAAATAGATCTTTATACTTTCATTCTTACTGTAATCATCCAATAATGAACACTTATCCTGAACAAATTCAATTTTAATAAATTGAGGATACATTCCATCTTGTACTTCCAGTACCACTTCTCTTTTTTTGAATTTTTCTGTTATTTGTTGCTCATTATATAGCTCACAAATAGTACCTGTTATCTCGTATGTCATAGAATACCTTTTTAATTCGATTGTTTAAAAATACTAAATTACAAAAATTACCTATCAAAGTAAAATTTTACTTTATAGAATTAATCCATCCCTCAAAGTTATTGTTCTATTAGAACGCTTCGCAACTGTTTCGCTATGTGTTGCTACAATTATCGTTAATGAATATTTGTTTCGAATTTCATCAAGAAGCTGAAGTATTTTTTCAGTATTTGCACTATCTAAATTTCCTGTAGGTTCGTCGGCTAACAACAGTGCTGGTTCAGAAAACAATGCTCGTGCTATTGCAACCCTTTGTTGTTCGCCTCCTGAAAGTTCGTGCGGTTTATTATTTTTTCTATGAACCACTCCCAATGTTTCTAACAGCTCTTCTGCTTTTTCTTTGTCTTTTTTAGAATATGTTCCTGCAATTATAGAAGGCAAAAAAACATTTTCTACTGCCGTAAATTCTGGTAGCAAATGGTGGAATTGAAATACAAATCCTATTGAAGAGTTTCGTATTGTGGAAATAACATCTTGATTTTCGTTTGTAAGTTCTATTTCTTTATTGTTATTCGTAAAGAGTATAGACCCACTGTCCACCGAATCTAATGTTCCTATTAAATGAAGCAATGTACTTTTCCCTGCACCAGATGGACCAACCAAGGAAAGATACTCACCCTTTTCAACGGAAAAGGAAACTCCTTTTAATATAGGAGTATCATTTTTCGATTGAAGGGAATATGATTTATAAACATTTTGTACTGATAGTATCAATTTAGTGTCAGTTGTGATTTAAAATTGTTCTAATACTCTTACATCGTTTTCATACAAGGCTCTAATATCTGGCAATTCAGATGTTAACATTGTTATTCTTTCTACTCCAAATCCAAATGCGAAACCTGAATATTCTTCGGGGTCTAAACCACAATTACGTAATACATTAGGGTGAACCATTCCACAACCACAAATTTCCATCCAAGTAACTTCACCATTTTTCTTAATACGTTTCATATCAATTTCGGCACTCGGTTCGGTAAAAGGAAAAAACGATGCACGGAATCGGACTTCAGTTGCACCAAACATTCGTTGTACAAATGCATACATTGTACCTTTTAAATCCGCAAACGTAACACCTTTGTCGATATATATACCATCAATTTGGTGAAATTCTGCCAAATGGGTCGCATCTAAGGCTTCATTTCTATATACTCTTCCAGGCATTATAGATCGAATCGGTGGTTTTTGTTCCTGCATTATTCGAATTTGAACTGGAGTAGTATGAGTTCGTAATAATGTCCCCATTTTGTCCTTAATAAAGAAGGTATCTTGCATATCACGTGCTGGATGGTCTGGAGGAAAATTTAATGCTTCAAAATTAAAATAATCACTTTCTACTTCAGGACCTTGTGCAACTGTAAACCCCATATCCTTAAATACTTCTATACAATGGTCCATTGTTTTTAGAACTGGGTGCAATGATCCAGTTTTTGGTTTTTTTCCCGGTAACGAAATGTCTATCGTTGGTGTTTCCGTTTCTACAGAATCATATTGTTCTTTCTTTTCGGCAACTTTCGATTCAACAAATGTTTTTAACAAATTTAATTCTTTACCTACCAAAGGTTTTTGTTCTTTTGGAACTTCTCTCATTTTGTCAACAAGTGCTTGTACGGTACCTTTTTTTACCAAATGAACAAGTCGAAATTGTTCTAAAGTATCTTTCGATACTATATCATTTAATTCTTGTTCTATCCTTTTTTGGATTAACTGTATTTCTTCTAATAAGGTCATTGTAATAAAGATTGTTGTTGAGAATTAGGCGTTTGAAGTTGAATTATCGTCTTTTTCGTTTTTTCTACCAATGTATCTACAAAATAAATTCCATTATAGGTAAATGTTAGGAAGAATAAAACTATCGAAACCCAACCTAATATTATTCGTTTTCTACCAATGGGATTTTCATCTT
>JBDNFX010000365.1:0-10023 GCA_041689575.1 Kapaibacterium sp. (SeqCode) | reverse complement strand
CTATAACTCAAAAAGAGTTAATGGCTCAACCAGCTTTACCAAGATTTTTACGATATGGCGACACTGTAGAAATTCCGATAAAGGTTACTAACCTAACAGATTCTATACAAAAGGGATTAGCTTCATTAGAATTAAAAGATCCAATAACGGAAAAAGATATTTCTTCTCTGTATGCTTTAGAAGCACTTTCAAAAAACTTTTCAATTCCTGCGAAACAATCTGTTTCGGTAACATTCAGATTAAAAGTCAATGATAATTTCAACGCACTTCGAATTACTGGAATTGCAGACGCTGGTAAGTTTTCAGATGCTGAACAAAGTGTAATACCTGTACTTTCCAATAGAATGTTAGTTTCAGAAACAATGCCTTTGCCATTAAAAGCAAAACAAGAGCGAACGTTCACTTTTTCAGATATGATACGTGGTTTTACTTCTTCAACTATGAAACCACACAGATACACATTGGAAGTTACTTCAAATCCCATTTGGTATGCTATACAAGCTTTGCCATTCCTTATGGAATATCCTCACGAATGTGCAGAACAATTGTTTTCACGATTTTATGCAAATAGCATTGGGTTAAAAATAGTAAACGATAATCCAGAAATTGAAAAAGTGTTTGACGTTTGGAAAAAATTTCAATCAAGTGCTTTTCAGTCAAATCTTCAAAAAAATCAAGAACTTAAAAATATTCTTTTGGAAGAAACACCTTGGTTGAACGAAGGTAATGATGAACAAGAACGCAAAAAACGAGTTGCACTCTTTTTCGACCGCAATACAATGAATCAATCTCTGACTTCAGCTTTACGAAAACTTCGCGAAATGCAACTTCCCAATGGTTCGTTTACTTGGTTTCCGGGTATGAAAGAAAACAGATGGATTACTCAACATATCCTTGCTGGGTTAGGAAAACTTCGCAATTTAGGGATTAAAAATGTTCCTTTTGATATGTATGAACCTGCTACCAAATACGTTGTTGCTCAAATTGAAGATGATTATAATCAATTGATTGAAAATAAAATCAACCTTAACCAAGATAACCTTTATTATACGACCTTACATTCGCTCTATGCAGTTAGCTTTTTTGAAGACGTAGAATACAAAAAAGGAAAAGGATTTAAGTACTTTTTAGATCAAACGAAAAGATATTGGCGTAAAAAGGATTTTTATTCAAAAGGAATATCTGCACTAATTTTACATAGATTCGACGAAAAGAAAGAAGCCCAACTTTGTTTTGAATCACTCAAAGAATTTTCGACAACAAATGATGAATTAGGACGATTTTTCAAGGACAACAGAGCTGGATGGTATTGGTATCAAGCTCCAATTGAAAACCAAGCATTAATGATAGAAGTGTTTAACGATGTTGGTAAGGATTCAGTTGCAGTTGAAGAACTAAAAACATGGTTACTAAAACAAAAACAAACCACTGATTGGAAAACCACCAAAGCAACTACAGAAGCTATTTATTCTTTACTTGGTTTTGGAGTTAAATATATTAATGAAAAAGGAATTGTATCGGCAACAGTTGGTGAAAAAGTTATAGATCCTAAAAATAATGCTATTGACCCAGTTGAAGTTGGAACAGGATATTACAAAGTTACTTGGAGTGGTGCTGATATTAAAGAATCAATGGCAACTGTTAGGTTATCGAATCCAAATAATGTTGTAGCTTGGGGTGCTTTGTACTGGCAATACTTTGAAGATATGTCAAAAATTCAGTCTTCTCAAACAAACCTTACTTTGAAAAAACAACTTTACATTGAATCTATGAGTGGTTCAAAAAAAGTACTTACCCCAGTAACATCTGTTAGCCCAATTAAAATTGGTGATAAAATTATCTCTCGTATAGAAATAAAAACCGATCGTAACCTTGAGTATGTCCATTTAAAAGATATGCGTGGAAGTGGTTTTGAACCAATAAATGTTTTATCGCAATACAAATGGCAAGACGGTTTTGGTTACTACGAATCAACAAAAGATGTCGCTACACATTTCTTTATCGACTTCCTTTCGAAAGGCTCGTACGTATTCGAATATCCACTTCGTGCAACCACTCGTGGTGGTTTCGACAACGGTATTGCAACAATTCAATGTATGTACGCACCAGAATTCAGTTCTCATTCAGAAGGAATCAGAGTACAAATTAAGTAAGATTGAGTTAGCAAGATTTAAATCAACTTCATTTTGAGGTTAAACAGAAATTATATCATTTACAATTTTAAAGATGAGTGAAGTTCCGATAACCAAAGAAAATTTAAGGTATGTCTGAAATTGAATTTAATACTATTTTAGAAATGTTAAGAATTCAATTATTCGAAAATGAATGTATTGAATTTAACGTAGAAAAATATAGTTATGATTTTGTTTAATTAGGTAGACATTTTTCTGCCTTATCTAATTAAACTATTTTAAAAGACGTATTCAGCCTTCTATTGAGAAACAATATTTGGATTATACCATTAAAGATAATTTAAAAAATAGAAATCAAAAGTATATTTCAATCAGTCTTGAAAATATGCTTATGGAAAGAATATCCAACATAGTTAATGACATTAATACCGATATAGAAGTGACTACGTATGTGAATATGTAAATGAGTATTTAAATATAAGTCTATGAAGAGAGTTACTTCTCAGATAAGTTTAGAATTAAACTATAATGTAGGATAGAATTAGAATACACTAATAACAGCCTCAAGCAAAAATGTTTGGGGCTTTTTTATACTTAGTATTAAAACTGTTTGAGTAAGAATTACAGCAACTAAAGAGAATCTATCAGTGTGTTTTTTTGATAAAATCTTACATATTTACAAAATTAATGCTAAGTTTATATTATACAATAACTTTCCTTATCTTTCATTCAGCTATTATCTATTTTTTATATACATCATTAGGATTGATATGAAGGCATCGCTGTTTACAATTTTTTTGGCATTGCTAATAAATTTTTCTGTAAATGAAAATGCATTTGCAGTAAAGAAATCGAAAAGTACTTCAATTGAAAAAAGCTATGGTGGACCATTAGATTTTTCTAAAGGTAAACCAGAATTTAGTAGAAATGCTTTATTTAGAAGTGCAACTTTAGAAGAAAAAACCGGTAAATTTCTTTTAGACGGAGTTATAATTATTAATCTTCCAGAAAAAGAATCTAATGGAAATATGGCAAACTACGACACAGATCATAAACTTCAAGTTGTTCTGTCGTCCTTAGACCGAGAAGGCTCGAACCCTAAAGTAATTGGTACTTTACCTGCTAGTGCATCCATTCAAAATGGGGTAGGAAATTTAGGTTTTAGTTCTTCATCTTCTTTTATGCTTAAAAATGGAGGTAACCATCAACTAGCGTTACTTATTGATGGTAAAGAATCAGCAACCTTGAATTTTTTTGTTAAAAAAGGTCTTAAAGACGGTGTAACGAGATATTTTCTTTCAGATCCTTGGGGCTTAAGCATTCAATTAAGATTATCTTTAGAAGGTAGTAATTCTGCACAATTAGAAGCGAAGTATTTTCATTCTCTTCAATCGATGGATGATTTAGCGAGTAGTCCAGGTAAGGATGCGTATGCAACAATATACAATGATGACACTGAAAATGTAATAGGAACTCATTTAAACACTTCTGGTGGCAGATACAGTAAAAGAAAATGGACTGCACTTACTTTAGGATTCTACGATGCATCTAACATAAATACACCATTGGCTGCTTCCAAGATTCTCACTAAAGATGGTAACTATTCTTTACGTTTAAAGTTTGGAAACGATGGAAAGTATGATGAACGCTATATTTACCAATTTGCAGTTAGTGGGGGTAAAATTGTTAGTAGAAATGATGTTTTAGTTGTTTACGACAAAGATGGTTATAATAACATCGATTATGTTTGGATTGATGGTGATGTTCAAGGTGAATTAAAAAATGATGGCTTTCTTCCTACAAGTCCGATTGGAAGTACTAAGGAAAACATAGCTTTTGGCATTGGGAATACTGGATGTCGCCCTCCGAAAGCATGTTCTGTAAACGATGGCGATGAAGTTGCATTATCTGATATGATTTTAGAAGGAACCACAAGAGATCAATCAATTTTAAAAGATTTAGTTTGTACTTTAACCTTGAAAAAAGGTGAAACTATTCTAGCTCAACACGTTTGGGAGCAAATGTGCGACGTTGGTGGTTGCAACCAAATTATTAATGATCTTGTTCCTAAAGTAACCTATTCAATTTATAAAAATCAATCAATTGACTTTGTAAAAGCTTTATCGGTATTACCTGCTGGACAACAAAAGTTGACCTTAATTTGTGAAATTGATTTAGGTAAAAACAACAAAAAAATAATTGGATATAGAAACTTCACATTTGTTTCTACTGGAGCGAATCCAAAATATAAGGCTATGATTCCTACTTTGGAAAAACGAATGAATATGACTACAGCACAATTTAACGAAGAATGGTGGGAAAAATATGGTGGACCTGAAATTGTTACGTTTATGAACAATTGCAAATCTACTGTTTGGTTACGAAAATCAATTGGTAGTGATAAAAAAGAATTTAGACTTTCTCCTGGTGGAAGCATGCAATATGATTTAAACGATGGTTACTTAGAACAGTGGAATTTCAGTACGGGGAAATGGGGATCTATTGGGTACAAGGGAACTACAGATGGTTCGAAAATAAACATTTGTAAGTAATAACATCCAAATCTAATCAGTTAAAAAGGGGCAATTTGCCCCTTTTTAATTTTACCTAGTTTCTTCTGGTTTCTCGTTTTGAAAGAAGAATTCGAATCAAAGCATGAACCATAGTATGGATATACATTCCTTGTGATTCCAAATAGTATAATCGACGGAGAATATCTTCACCATCAAAAAAACCACTATCAATTTCTTCAGAAATCAATCGAAGAATCTTTTTTGCATTATCATTTACTGTAAAATTTTCACCCTTGTATCTACTCATCAAGTTTTCAGCTTCTAAAAAGTTAGAAACCAAATAACCTGATAGAATAGTTGAGTGCATCCAAGTAGAATCTAAATATTGTTGAGCTTGTTTTTTAACGACATAGCTAAAATGTTCAATTTCATCAGTTGATAAAACTTTAAAAGTAGACCTTCGAATACCATAAGAAAATCGGAGTTTCTGAATATCGGTAATTAACTCAGTAAGTAATTTTCGTCTATTTAGTTCACCCGGTGAAGCAGCAGAGTCTAATCCGTCTGTTATTTTTCGTTCTAACAACAACACAGAAGTTGGCAAGTAAGCACGAGTAGAATCTAAATCGCGCATTAACCTTGTAATTAAATCTAATATTTCTTTTCGTACTTCAGGGCTTTTTGGTAAACCAGATTCTTTAAACATTAAATCTAATTTAAACAATAACGATCTACATTCATCTTTATACGGTGGATGTTTTCGTAAAACTGTAACACTATTTGGAGTCATCCAAGTAAGTTTTCCTTGTCTAACTACTGGCATTTGTTCTAAAAAAGGAAGGAAGTCTTCTAAAGGATTTTCATTTAAAAGTTCCAAAACATTTGCTTTTGAATCTAATGAATTTTTAACTTTATAAAACAAAGTCCCTTTTGTAATTCTAGTCTCTATTTCACTTTTTAATTCTGAAGAAGAACTAAAATGTTGTTCAATTTGCTGTTCAACGGCTAATATAGATCTAGTGAATTCAGCAAAATCAGGAATTTCTACACGAATATGTCGCTTTATGGTTTCAATAACTTCTCGAGCTTTTTTGTCTAACTCGGCAGAATAACCGTAACGGAGAAAAATATCGTGAAGGTCTTTGTTATTAAGTAAAAACTCTATCAAATCGTCTCTAGTGAGTTCTTTACGAGAACCTAAAACATCTGTTTGAATTTTGAATACTTCATCATTTGTTAGTTTAGAACCTTTTTCAATAGATTTTGATAAAATCATCAATTGTTCAGTAACGCTTGTTGCTTCTTTAATGCTTTTTACAATAGAAGTAGTTACCCCTGTGAACGCAACTCGTAATTCTTCAATTGATTTGAATGGTTGTTCTAAATTCCGAAGAAGTTGTTCTGCTTGACTTCGTAATTTTTTTGCTTCATTTTTTTCTTGACTCGAAGAATTTTCCGATTGCAAAACTAATTGTTCTGCGAAATCAACTAATGATATCAAAGTCGATTTTTGATTAAAATACAGTAGATACTCTTGTTCTAAATTAGCGAAATTACTAACAGTCGACAAAGACTTTTTATCAACTTTTTCTGAAAGTTGACGGATTGTCCTTTTATCGATAGCTTGAACAGTTTGTTTATGTTCTAGATTCTTTTTTGCAGGTTCTTGCGGATAAAAGAAATTCGATATGGAATCAAAAAATGACATTCGTTACACCATTGTTGTAAATTGACCTGGAACAGAGACGGTAATTACTCCGCCATAGCTGCAAATACAGGTTGAAGAATTATTTAACATTGGCATATTTGCCAACATAACTGTCGGGGCTCCCACAATCCATGGTGCAGAAGTTGCTGGAATACAAGGCATTGGAGTAAGAACTCCCAAAGCGGCGGCTGTCGCAGCTGCAACAGCAGGGTTTGCTGGAGACATACACATATTAAAAGTAGGTAAATTAATAATTGGTTTGTAGTCGTTAATATTCCCGGCCGGCATTTTATTTGTCATTACTTTATTAGAAGGCAATACTAATATTGATCCAGGACCTGCACCAAATGTACACATTCCCATTCCTCCCATACAAACTGCTATTCCCATAATAAACCTCTATTTTTTTCCGACAAATTTTAAAATGGCAGACTGAATTTTTGGTTCTTCTTTTGGTCTTTCTTTCCCACTTTCAGTATATAGAATCGGATCTCCAATAGGTTTTCCTCCTTTATAACCTTGTTTTTTTGAAATGACACCATTTTTATGATATTCTACGTATAAACCTTCTATTTGACCATCTAAATAAAAGTATTTTGCTCGTAATGTTTCACCATCATCGTAATAGTCTAAACATTCACCAGCAGGTTTACCCTCTTTGTAATTCATTTCTTTTACTTTTTTATTAGTAATAGAATATGTTACAAAAGGACCTTCCAATTTTCCCATTATATACAGAGCATCAAGAGATTTCCCCCCTGAAGTATGATACGAAGAAAATGGACCATTTAACAACCCATTTTTGTAGGTCATTTCTGCAATCAAATCTCCATCGGTATAGGCATAGAGAATTCCATCTAACTTACCATCTACCATTGTAAATTTTTGAGCTAATTTACCTTCAGGAGTGTATTGAACTACTTCACCAGATATCTCACCCTCAAGGTAATTTGCACGTTGTATCAAAACACCTTTTTCGTCATAAGCCAAATATTCACCGTGAAATTTACTGTCCTTTAAAGTATAGGACATTTGTTTTACATTGGTATCTTTGTAAAACAAATCTACATGCCCATCAGTTGGAAGACCCTTTTTCTTATCATCTTTTTCATTTGAAGGTAAGCCCAAAGCTTCACCATCAACAAGAGGAACTTTTGCAGGTGGATCCATAGATAATTTCGGTTCTATAGGGATTTCAGGTGTTTTTTCTTCCATTGTACTTTCCTTAATTAATCATGACCAAAGAACCTTTAACAGTACAGATTGCACCTGCTTCAATTTTTGCTTGAATTCCTGAAATCTCGCAATTGAGACCTCCATCAAATTTTCCTTCTAACGTCGCTTTTAAGGAAAGATTCATTTCAGCAGTTGCTTCAAAATCAGTTCCTGCTCCTATAGAAAATGCAGTACCAGATTTAGCAGTAAAATCTCCACCAGCATCTATTGTAATAGCACCTTTTACTTCATTTGTATGATCACCACCAACGGCAATAGTATAGTCATCAGTAACATCAACTTCTAAATTTGCAGCAGAAGTAATAATAATTTCTTCTTCAGTACTTTCAATGGTGATTTTTTTACCTTTTATAACCAAATCATTTGCAGCTTCAATGAGAAGTGTTTTTCCGTCAACGATTAAAGAGAAATCTTTCGTAACTAAATGTTTATATTCACCTTCGTTTTCTCGAGTTTCTAAGGAATCATCACCTTTTACCAAGGTGTATTTGTCCCCTCCTTCAACTTCAAGATAATCTATTGCATCTGCGTTTAACTTAGGATATTCAATTTCTCCTTTAAAAGTGTCGTCTGGTTTGATAACAAAAGTTTGACGGTTAGCTTTAACAATTGTCATTAGATCGTTCTTGACATGAACCTGCATATCTTTTTGAGCTAAGAACAGAATTTCTTCTTCGTCAATTTTATCTTCAAATCGTAATTCATTGCCATATTCCCCCTCTTTAGAAGACCATGTTTTTATGGTACTTCTTGTTTGGTTATCAGGCATTGCGTACGGTATAGTTTGTTCTGCATTATATACTGTGCCTATAATTAAAGGACGGTCAGGGTCGCCAGTCAAGAATGATACAACTACTTCCATTCCCATTCGTGGGATAAACATTGTTCCGTAGCCTTTTCCAGCCCACATTTGTGCTACTCTGATCCAGCAGGAAGATTTTTCATTGTTTTCGCCAATCAAATCCCAATAGAATTGGACTTTTACACGCCCATACTCATCCGTCCATATTTCTTCACCGTCAGAACCAACAACAATACCAACTTCATAACCATGTATAAGAGGTTTTACAGTCTTTATATCTGGTCGAAGATTTATAGCCGATGGAACTACAGAAAATTCGATATTGTATTTTTCTTGAGTAGCAGATATATCCGTTTTTATAAGAACATATTCTTGATTTGCATCTTCTCTATCATGTTCTTCTAAAGTAAATTTGAACCCAGGAATAAATGAACGATTGTAACCTTTACCAAAAACAGTTTTTGCTTCTCTTTCAAACGATTCTAACCGTAAAGAACTTTGGCTTTCTTCAGGTCCAGTTTCCTTGTACGTACTAGGATAAACATAATAGGAAGTAGTTGTTTTTACTAATCCATCGTTTCCTGTAGTAGTTACTAACAAACTTGTAGATGGGGCCTCGAAAGAATAATCGGTAGTTTTATACTCTTTTGTAAATACTTGGAGACCTGAAGACAACTCAACAATTATATTATCTGCTGCTGCATCTTGTGCATTTGATCTCATTTTAGCCAATGATATTCCTGGACATTCTTCATAATTTGAAGAATCGTCAGAAAGTATCATCGTATGTAAACCATCTTCGTGTTTGAAGTAATAAAAAATACCTTCATCTTCCAATAATCGACAAACAAAATCAAAGGCAGTTTCTCCATATTGAATACAATACTCACGTTCTGCATAAGTATTTTTTAACTTTAACTCATAATCTGTTGCAGTAATATCTGCAAATACTTCTTCTATAATAGCATCGACAGTTAAATTCTGGAAAACTTTAAAATTTGTTGACATTCCAGATAAATAGAACCAAGGTCTCAATTCAGCAAGATAATGTAGTGATTCCTGATTTTCCCCTGCTTTAATAGAAAACTTTGTAATAACTCCATTAATAAAACGAGAATCTTCAGTATCGAGATAATCTATTTTTACGGTTGCTGCTTGCCCAACCATTGCACTAAAGTCCAACGTAGAATCTGTGGCTGTCATATCAACAGTATACAAGAAGCATGAATTTACTCCATCAGTACCAGTTAATTTTTCAACAACAAAGACTTCTTCCCCTCCTAGAGGAGTAGTAATTGTCAAATAGTTTGGAGGTCCTTCAACTGGAGCAGATTCTGCTAATGTAGTTGTAACTATTGCAGATGCTGCAACTGCAGCAATGGCTTCAACGGCTGCGGCTATTGGGTTGTCAGATTCTAATATTTCGCATACTTTCGCTATAACGTTGTTTGCTTTTTCTAAAATCTCTTGACCTTGTTCAACAATGGTAATCGTTTCTGAAACAACATCATTAACAGTTTCAATTTGAGTCATTGCACTTTTTGCTAATGATTCAAGTGCTGGAATGGTTGATGCTAATTGAGCTGCATTCGAAATATTGCCCAACATGGTTTGATCATTTCGCAAGTCTGT
>JBDNFX010000364.1:0-6491 GCA_041689575.1 Kapaibacterium sp. (SeqCode) | reverse complement strand
ATAAACCCAACGGGCTTAACGGCAGTAGTAACAATTCCCTTTGAACAATTTATTCCAACGGGGATAAGCAAGGGAACAATGGTAGTAGTACAAAATGCAACACAATATCAAATTACGATAGAAGTACCAATCACAACATCACTCAGCAACGTGGAACATACCACCAGTATCAAAAGGTGGAACAGATGCAGGTAGAATTACCCACCAAGTAGATGTTAGTAATCTACCGGCAGGAACATATTTCTCCGTTGTACGAACATTCTCACAACGTGAAACCAAACCTTTTATAATCACAAAATAGGAATAAATGGGTGCGGGGGGATATTTTCTACACCCATAGTTGAAACCTTGGGCTAAAAATAGTTTATCCCAACGGGAATTAAAGCAGTTTTGTAAATGATGAGCGAAAGATTTTTCGCCCTTCCAAAGATTTTACTCACTCCATGAAGTATTTGGATAATTTTGCGTAAAAGTAGTTGAAATGGGTACTAAAGCACAACACTTAAAATGTTAATCTTTCTAATTATAAACTGTATCTGTATATATTTTAATATATTAGTGACATTGTTTATTAATTTAGAGGTATAAAATGAAATTTGAAATTGAACACGCTCCCGTTTTTTCTATCCTAAGAGTAACTTTAGAACAAAATGAATCATTTAGAGCCGAAGCTGGTGCTATGGTTTCAATGTCTTCAAATATTGAATTAGAAGCAAAAGGTTCTGGAAAAGGATTGTTAGGTTCTTTAAAAGCTGCTGTTGGAGGTGAATCTTTATTCGCTTCACTTTATACTGCTAAAGATAGTATGGGCGAAGTAGTGCTTGCTCCTGCGGCTCCTGGAGATATTCTGCAAATCGAATTGAAAAATGAAACGTTGTATGCAGCTGGTGGTGCATATCTTGCAGGGGATAAAAATTTAGAACTATCTTCAAAAGGATCGTTTAAATCAGTTATTTCAGCTGCAGATTTATTTCTTTCTAAAATTACCGGAACAGGGACAGTTTTCATAAGTTCTTATGGGTCAATTTTAATGAAAGAATTAGGACCTGAAGATGTATATGTAATAGATTCAGGTCATTTAGTAGCATTTACAGAACAAGTACAATATAAAGTAAGTAAAGCCTCAAAAGGGATTTTTGCTTCGTTAGCATCTGGCGAAGGATTAGTAAGTAAATTTAAAGGACCTGGTAAGGTTTGGTATCAAACTAGAAATATTCAACCACTCGCAGGCTTGATAAGTAGATACATAGTTAAGTAGAAATGTTATGGGAAAAGGGAGGTCAAAACACTGTTTACTTCCCTTTTTTGATAGTGATTCAAAAAAATGATTTCTATTCACATAATTTTTCCTATTTTTGAACAATTTTTTGCCGAAAACATTACGGCTTTCTTGAAAATTTACCTACATGCATCCGAAATGGGCACCATGTACGAACCATAGATTTCCAAGCTATTTTTTTAACGTATTAAGAATATTCCCATGAATGTATTGCAACAAAAACTGGTAGATATTTTACCAGAAATCCGCAAACGCCGTGCGGTCATTAATAAAGAACACGGAGATGTGGCACTCTCTACAACTACCATAGGTCAACTACTTGGTGGTATGAGAGGTATTCCTGCACTTCTTTGTGAAACTTCTAGTGTTTCACCTGACACAGGACTTAAAATTAGAAATACTCCAATTTTAGATTTAGTATCGTACACTCCACAAGCAATTTTCTTTTTACTTTGTACAGGTTCGTTACCAACAGATACAGAAAAAGAACAACTTCGTACTTTGTTTTCAGAACGATCAGAGGTTCCGTCGTATGTATGGGACGTTTTAGAGGCAATGCCCAAAGATTCTCATCCGATGGTTATGCTTTCTACTGCAATACTTACAATGCAACGTGAATCTACATTTTCTAAAATGTATAGTGACGGTGCTTCAAAAGATGAACTATGGCTTGGTGCATTAGAAGATTCAATTACATTGATTTCAAGAATTACTGGTGTTGCTGCTGGTATTTATAGAATGCGATTCAATAAAGGACCTCGAATAGCACCAGACCCAACGTTAACTTGGAGTGAAAATTATGCACACATGTTGGGCGTATCACAAGAAGAAACTTTTAAAGAACTCATTCGTTTGTATTTAGTACTTCATTCTGATCATGAAGGTGGAAATGTATCTGCAATGACTTCTCATACAGTAAATTCTGCTTTATCGGATGTTTATTACTCTGTAAGTGCTGGATTGAATGGTTTAGCTGGTCCTTTACACGGTTTAGCGAACCAAGAATGTTTACAATTTATCAATGAAGTAAAAGCTGAACTTGGTGGCGGAGTACCAACAGATGAACAACTGACAAAATATTTATGGGATAGATTAAATAGTGGAAGAGTTGTTCCTGGGTTTGGTCATGCTGTTTTACGTGCAACTGATCCTCGATACACTGCGTTCTACAATTTTGTTCAAGATAATAACTTGAATGATGATGTAATTGAAATAGTGAAAAAATTATTTGCAATTGTTCCCAAAGTATTATTAGAACATGGAAAAGCTAAAAATCCTTGGCCAAATGTTGATGCAATTTCTGGATCATTATTGCAACATTACGGATTAGTAGAATTTGATTACTATACAGTAATGTTTGGAGTTTCCAGAGCTATTGGTATTTGTTCTCAAATAGTGTATCATCGTATGGTGAACTCACCAATTGTACGACCAAAATCAATGACAATTGAAGAATTAGAAACCAAAATTTCAAATTCGTAGGTAAATAAAAAAAGAAAAGCCTCGTACTTTTAAATTAGTATGAGGCTTCATTCTACATAAAAACATAGATATTGTGGACTTTGGCGGATTCGAACCGCCGACCTCCACGATGTCAACGTGGCGCTCTAACCAACTGAGCTAAAAGTCCAAAAGGGTTACAAAGGTACAATCTTTTGTTGATTTTACAAAAAAGAATATCGAAAAAAATTGAATTTATATACTAATTGTAGGTTTATATAATGATTATTGGAATCATTTTAGCATTAGGGGCTCTTTCTTTACTTGTTGCATTGTATTATGCAAAGCAAGTTAGCTCAATTTCTATAACAGAAGGAGCAAGTTCTGAAGAAGAAGTTGCAAAGTTAATATCAATTTCAACTGCAATTTCTGAAGGAGCAATGGCTTTTTTACGGAAAGAGTATTCGGTACTATCCATTTTTATGGTTGCCTTTGCAGTAGTTATTGCACTAACAATAAGCGATTATACTAATCCTTCGCTTCCATTTGGAATATATTCATCAGTAAGTTTCCTTATTGGAGCTGGAATATCAATTCTATCAGGATTTATAGGAATGAAAATTGCAACTATCGGTAATGTTCGTACTGCAGCGGCAGCGAGAATATCGTTAGAAAAATCATTTTCAATAGCCTTTAATTCTGGCGCTGTAATGGGATTTGGATTAACTGGTTTGGCAATAGTAGGAATGGTGCTTTTGTATTTTGGTTTCGATTCTTTCTTGCCAATGGACCTTGTTAATCGCGATTTAGTAATTATGGAAATTCTTTCTGGTTTTGGTTTGGGTGGTTCTTCGGTTGCTCTTTTTGGAAGAGTTGGAGGAGGAATCTATACAAAAGCAGCCGATATTGGTGCAGATCTTGTTGGAAAAGTTGAGGCGGGTATTCCCGAAGATGATCCTCGTAACCCAGCAGTTATTGCCGATAATGTTGGCGATAACGTTGGTGATATTGCAGGAATGGGTGCTGATTTGTTTGGATCAATAGCTGAAAGTACTTGTGCTGCATTGGTTATTGGAGTTGTTATCGCAAGTGCTGTTGCTCCAGAATTACGATTGTCTACTTTGTTATATCCACTATTTGTTAGTGGTGTTGGTATTGTTGCAAGTTTAATTTCGTTATTCTTTGTTCGTGCAAAATCAGAAGATAAAGTAGAAGGTGCATTAAAATTAGCATTAATCGTTTCAACATTCGTAATGGTTATTGCAATGTATCCCGTTACAATGCAAATGATGCCTGCAACATTCCAACTTTCTCCAACTTCAAATTTGTTTACTAATCTTGGTGTTTACATTTCAGTAGCAACAGGTTTGATATCAGGACTATTGATTGGTCTGGTTACTGAATATTATACTTCTCATAGATATAGACCAGTAAGAGATGTAGCAGATGCTTCAAAAACAGGTGCAGCTACAAATATCATCTATGGTTTATCTTTAGGGTATAATAGTGCTGTTATTCCTATGATTATACTAGCAATTACAGTTGTAATTGGGTATGTAACCGCAGGAATGTATGGTATTGCAATGTCAGCAATTGGTATGTTAGGTACAATTGCGGTTGGTTTGACTATTGACGCGTATGGTCCTGTATCAGACAATGCAGGTGGAATAGCAGAAATGGCAGAAATGGGCAAAGATATTCGAAAGAGAACTGATGCTCTAGATGCTGCAGGAAATACAACAGCAGCAATTGGAAAAGGATTTGCAATTGGTTCTGCTGCGTTAACATCTTTAGCACTAACATCTGCATTCTTAACAAGAGCAAATTTAACGAATATCAATATGCTCGATCCAATTGTATTGGCTGGATTAATGATTGGTGCGGTACTACCGTATGCTTTCTCTGCAATGACAATGCGTTCTGTTGGTACAGCTGCCTTAGCTATGATTGAAGAAGTTCGTCGTCAATTTAGAGAGATTCCAGGTTTACTTGAAGGAACTGGTAAAGCAGACTATGCAAAATGTGTTGAAATTTCTACAGCTGCATCAATTCGTGAAATGATTGCTCCTGGTTTATTAGTAATTTTAACACCATTAGTAATAGGATTCTTGTTTGGAGTTCAAATGTTAGCAGGAATGTTGATTGGTGCATTGATTTGCGGCGTAATGATGGCTATTTCAATGGCAAATTCAGGTGGTGCTTGGGACAATGCGAAAAAGTTTATTGAAACAGGTGAATTAGGTGGAAAAGGTTCTGATCCACATAAAGCGGCTGTAGTTGGTGATACAGTTGGTGATCCTTTCCAAGATACGTCTGGACCAGCATTGAACATCCTTATTAAGTTAATGGCTATTATTTCGTTAGTTTTCGTTCCATTTTTTGCAAATAATGGTGGAATTCTTTTGAAATACATCATCAAATAACTTTGTCGTAAAAAATGTAAATAAAAATGGCTAATATACTTGATTGTATAATAGCCATTTTTACTATAGAGAAATGTTGATGTCTATTATACCAGCAATATTTGCTACTTCATCAGGAACTTCAATTTCGCATTGTAGCAACGATGTAGCGATAATTTTCCCTTGAGCATCTAATTTTAAGGAAACAGTCCCACCACCACCAAGAGTGTTGTTTAAAAGGAAATTTATAGCCCAAAGGTTTGGAAGTTCGTAGCGTTCAATTTCACCGAGTACTACTCCATCAAAGTATTCTTTAACAACAGGAGTTGTCAAATACTGTTGAAGAATTGGATACCATTCTTTTTTATAGGCAATAACGCCACAATTTGCTGCATCACCTTTGTCACCACTACGAGCGTGAGCTATGGTAGATAATTTAATTTTCATATTTTCAGTAATTATATATTTTGTTAGAAAAGTTCACAATCAGTAGGTTTATTTTGAACCCAATCATTTTGCGTGATTCCATAAATTTTTACGTCAATTCGAATTCCGTTTTTTTCGTGATATGACCTCATTAATCCTTCATAACTCATACCAGCTTTTTCCATTACTCTAAACGATGCAATATTGTCTGTAAAACAAGTTGCAAAAATTCGTTCGAGTTTCAATGTACGAAAACCAAATTGTAATATTGCTAGAGTTGCTTCAGTTGTAATGTTTTGATTCCAATAATCTAGATGAAGAGCATATCCAAATTCAGCAACTTTACTTATTAAATTAATGGAACCAAAGCCAATTGTTCCAATAAGTTTATTTTTATCTTTGAGTATCATCCCAAAAACTGGTGCATGTCCTAAAGAATATTGATTTAAACACTTTAGTAGATAATCTTTAGAAGCTTCAATAGATGTATGTGCTTCCCAAAGTGTAAATTTTGATATTTCTGGATTTGAAGAACATTCAAAAAGATCTTGCAGATCAGTCAATTCCAATTTACGGATTACTAATCTTTTTGTTTCCATTATTGGCAGATGAAGTAATTCTTGTTTAGTAATCATTCGTCATCACTTTGAAAATAGGAAACATGTCTGATATCTCGGTTGCCTGGAAATTTTTGTTTTCGCTCAATCTCTGCTTTGAGTTGAGTAGAAAAAACTTCAGCAGAATTATAATTGTACGTTTTTAAGAGATAATTAAGTGCTATAACCTCAGCAATAACTGTAATGTTCTTACCTGCAAAAATGGGAAGAGTAATAGTAAGAAGATTAACATCCATAATTGTAGAATAGGTATCGTCTAATCCTGTTCGAGTGTATTCTTTTTCTGGTTCCCATTCTTCTAATTCAATAACAACTTCTAATCTTTTT
>JBDNFX010000363.1:0-6187 GCA_041689575.1 Kapaibacterium sp. (SeqCode) | reverse complement strand
TTAACATTTTTGAATAAAAAGGAACAGAAACGTACTTGGTTAATAAAGTGGGATTACTTTGTGAAACACTTTGGAAGTGAACAAAGTAGCCACCGAAATCATCTTCAGTTACAGGAAATTCAATAATTTCTTGAGAATTAGAAAGTTTAATTACTTGTCTTTTAATAATACTTCTATTTTTTTCTAACTGACAATACACAATCACATCTTTTTCACTTGATGAGAGCAAAAACTTAGCATTTTCACTTGGTTTGCAAGTTATTTTCAATGGTATAACATCAAAAAAGCTTGTCCGCATACTTTTTTGAGAAGTTTCATCGTATAAAGTTACAATGGTATAATCAGTTATTACAGAACCATATTTATCTTTAGAAGTAACTTTCAAAGCATACTTCCCACTTTCAAATGTTGAAGTAGGAATGCTGAATTCTTCATTAGATTTTTGGTTGTTAAATGCAATTTCATTTTTACCCCAAGATAAAGAATCTACTTGTACAGTAACATTATTTTTGTAATCGTAATAGGGGAACAAAGAATCAAACGATTCTTTCGAAATCAAAAACGAAGTTGGGTTTGCAAAGACTCTTTTAATTTTAGGACGGGGATTTTCTGGAATTTTAATAAATTCATAAGTTCCTTTTGCTGGTTCAAACCCACCATTTATGTTAGCACTACTTATGGTAAATTTTACATTATTTGATTTGTTTAATAATGCATTATCTGAAATAGTTGTTGAAAGTGTAAAAGCATAGTTACTTACTTGAATACTTTGTACATTCGACCGTGTTTCGCCAACATTATCAGTAACATCAACTTCAATTGAATATGTACAGACGGGTTTATACAAATAACTTACTGCATTATCAGGGTATGCAACAAATGGAATGATAAATTTCCCTTCAACATCTGTTTTGGTTGTACCTTCAGCAATGTAACTGTCGTTCGAATATGAAGGCATATCCCAACGGCACCACCAACGCCAATAAGGAAAATACACATGTCGCTTTACTTTGTATTTTACATCTGCATTATCAATTGCTGCACCAGTATAAGAAAGTGCTGTTCCTTTTGCTTGAATTGTTTCGAAGAACCGATAACTCGAATCAATTTGTGGGAATATTATTTCGAATTTAGGACGTTTGTATTCTTCTACTTGGATATTTATTGACCCTAATTCAGCTTGGATAGACATTGAACCCATTAAACCACTCGAAGGAGCGGTAAAGGAACCATTGAAAGAGCCAAATTCATTTGTAACCACATCACGTTTGCCAAGTAAGGTATGGTTTACATCATAAAAGGAGACCATCATACTTTTGTTTGCTTCAATGGAATATGATTTGTTGTCTTTTGAACGAACTACAGAAATACCTTTAAAATATACAGTTTGGCCGGGTCTATAAATAGCTCTGTCGGTATAAAGGAATGTTCTATATCCTTCTTGTTCTTTATAAGGATAAAAATATGGATTGGTTATAGGTATTACTACTGTATCACTTTCTCTAATAATCCAAGCTTTGTACTCATAACTATTATATTGGTTAGATGGAATAGCGAAAGAAAATTCACCTCTAATTCCTGTTTTCTCTTTGGATAGAAACTTAAGTGTATAATCACTTTTTTTGTAATCATAGGTGTGACTATAAAAGCGGACTTCGGCATCTTGTAAAGTAGTTCCAGACTTTTTATCTATGAGAGTAAACTCACTAATGCCAATAGTTGAAGAACGAGAATGGAGCAATGAAAGTTCTGATGAATGGACTAATGAAATTGCAGTGTAATCATTTTCGTTTATTGATTCATCTTGACCAGAATTCATTACAATCAAATAGTTACCAATTGGCAAACCCTCAAATGGAATTTCGATAGTTGCAGTACGCAAATTTTTAGTAGGAAGTAAGGAAATTGTTTTGTCGAGAATTTGAGTATTACTTTTATAAATAGATTCAAGAATTTTCTTTTTACCTTCATTTGTAAATGGAAAGTGAAAAGAAGTTTTTAAATCGATAGGATATATTTTTACTGAAACCTTTGTAAGATTTTTATAGGAGACTGATGCTAAAAATGGCTCGTTTGGATAAATGTAGTCCATTTCTTGAGTTTTTAAATATGGAAAAAGGATAGTAGATTCTATCGATCCACATTTAGAAGCCCCTCGAGTTTTCGGGTGTAATGTTTTTCCTATTCTTGCTAAGCGAAGAGCCTCTTGTTCTGCATTGTTCCCATTCGGTAGTATAGAATCTTTTGAAAAAGTCGTATAATAATAGTTAGCAATAGTGCCGTAAACATCAGATTCAATTTCAGTTCCTTTAAACTCTTCAAGCATAGTTGTTAAAGTTTTAAAGTATTGATCATTCTTATTGGAATGGCTTGTTAAACCACGAACTAATTCTAAACGAAGTAAAATAGCATCACCTAAAGGAATCGATTTATTGCTATGCGAACGTTCTAATTCTTGGAGAGCAAGTAAGGCTTTGTAATGTAATGCTGCAGTATCCTTTGTCGTGAATTTTTTTGAAATAAATTCATTGGAACGTAAAAGCCCATCAAGTGTATTGACTGTAAATGCTTCACCGGGCATTTCTATTGAATTTCGTAAACCAGATGTATAAAATCGTAATGCTCTATTGACTAGCAAATCATACAAATGAATTCTATATTTATCAATATCTCCATAAGCATTCAACAAAACTAAGTATTCCTTTAAAGGAGTTTTAACTAAAATTTCTTTTGAACGAATAGAATAGTCAAACAAAAAGGTGATTTTATCTAAAAGTTCATCTGAAGACATAGTTGTCAAATCATTAGGAATTTCAGATTTTCTTTTCGTTCTTTTTTGAATTGACCAACGATTTTGTTGAACGTAATTCCAAATCAAATTTGCATAAACCGAAGCAATTATTGAACGAGCTGGTTCAGGTGCAGTTGCAATTTCATCTTCAAATACATTTACCAAATTCACTGTATCGTCGTCCTCGTAGGAAATTTTATCTGAGGACATAACAAATAAAGCTTTGATCATCATTGGATATTCTTTGTTCTTTTTCGCCTGATCATAGATAGTTTTTACTATATCAACAGCAGAACGAGGTTTGTCGTTTTGTTTAAAAATTTCATACTGTTTCCATTCCTTTTCAAATTTAAAAGGAGAATTTTGAGCGAAAAGTGAAACAGAAGTAATGAAAACTATACAGAAGAGAACATTGAAGGTTAATGGTATTTTCATAGTTTTACGTATAATTGTTAGTCTATTCAAGCCAAATTTACTATATTAGTACGAAAAATAAATTGCTCAAAGATAAAAATAGAACAGAATTTATCTATTTAATGGAAGAAACAATGACTTTACTCGCACATTCTATACGTAAACGTTTACTTTTACTTTGTATCGTAATCATTACTCCATTTTTATTTACGTCTTGTATTAGCCTTCGTGCATTGTTTGGAGGAGAAATTCTCGTTAAAGTAAATGTTGAAGAAAAAGCAAATGTTAATAGTGCTACTCGGTTTGATATCTTGTTAGTTTACGATGAAACGTTATTAGCAACAGTATCCGAGTTAACTGCAAAAGATTGGTTTGAGAAAAAATATCAAATTTCAAGAGATTATCCCAGTGATTCAGGATTTGATGTTTGGAACTGGGAGTGGAGTCCGGGACAAGAAATTAAAGGACTATCATTACCGCTTCGTTCTAAAGCACTTGCTTGTATCATATTTGCAGATTACAATACTCCCGGAACTCACCGGATGAAAATAAGCCCACATTATAATATCATTGTGGATTTAAACGAACGAGAGTTCAACGCAGTATCCGAAGAATAAAAAAAGCCCCTCAATGAGGGGCTTTTTTCTTTTTGGGTTAGGCGTGTGATAGTTCTTTCACTTCTGTTATTTCTATATTTCGAATTGTTTCGTCAGATTCTGGAATAGTAATATGAACAGAGTAGTGAACCGAAGGCAGTAATGTTTGTCCGTGTTCTGCCCATTCAACAATTTTTACAGCATTTTGTGAATGGATACATTCAGTAAAACCTATTTCGTCTAATTCTTCTTTCGAATGCAACCGATACAGATCTAAATGATAAATTGTTATATCGTCGCCTTCGTTGTCGATTCCGAAATACTGATTTATAATGCTAAATGTAGGGCTTGTTACTATTTCTTCTACATCGAAGGCTTCACATATTCCTGTAACAAATTCTGTTTTGCCAGCTCCTAATTCACCATAAAGAGCAACAACATCACCGTGAGAAAGTTTTTCTCCAAATTTTCTACCAAACAATTTAGTTTCTTTTTCGCTATGAGAAAGAAACGTAGTTCGAACTTCTTCCATTTTATATTTTAGGTTTCAACTGAATTACGGGTAATATCATTTCTTCTAACGATATTCCGCCGTGTTGAAAGCTATCCTTATATTTTTGTACATAATAATTATACTCCGTGGGATAAACGAAGTAATAATCCTGTTTTGCTATTATACATCCATCAATCATATTTCCTTTCGGTAATCGTAGATCTTCAGGGTTACGAACATAATACGCGTGTCGAGAATCGGCTTTGACGTTTCTACCAAATTTATAGCGTAAATTTGTCGATGTATCAGCATCACCTAAGGCTTTTACTCCGTGAAGGCAACGTACTGAACCGTGGTCGGTGGTTAACACAACGGTTAGATTTTCCATTTTGGAAAGTGCCTTTAAAATACCAAATAGCGATGAATGAGCAAACCAAGATTTTGTTAATGACCGATATGCCGGTTCATCGGGAGCAATTTCCTTTAATATTGGTAAATCACTTCTCGAATGTGCTATCATATCAACAGCGTTAAAAACTATTGCTGTCAATTTGTTCTTTGTATGTCTTATTATATCAGCTTCTATTTTTTTACCATAATCAGTATCAATTATTTTTAAATACGTTATATCGTTCGGTAATTTTATTCTTTTACGTTCAATCAGTTTTGTTAATAACTCTTTTTCAAAAGTATTTCTGCTGTGTTCTTCAGTATTTTCACCTTTCCAATATTGCGGATAATGTTTTTTAATGTCTAAAGGAAACATTCCTGCAAATATAGCATTTCTGGCGTAAGGAGTAGACGTTGGAAGTATGCTACAAGCATAATCGGTTTTCATATTAAAGTATGGATACAACATTTCTTCCATTAACAACCATTGGTCTAATCTCAAACAATCAACTACAATGTAAACAACTTTATTTTTGGGTTCGCTTAAATGCGGCAACATATATTCTTCGGTAATTTCCGTAGAAAGTAGTGGTCGGTCGTCGGTTTTGTCGAATATCCAATCTTGGTAGTTGCGTTCAACGAATTTAGAAAATTCAGCATTACATTCTCGCCATTGGTCTTGGAGCGTGTCTTGTAATCCTAATTCAGGATATTTGTCCATTTCTAAGGAATAATTCACAAGTTTTACGTAAATTTCTTTCCAATCTTCCCAGGCAAGATAGCCTTGCAACCTTGCAGAAATTATACTAAATTCTTGTAAATAATCTTTTGTAATTCGTTGTTGTGATAGATCGCGTGATTCTAAAAACTTTTTTACAGCTGCGATAATCTGGACTGGGTTGACAGGTTTAGTAAGGTAGTCGTTAATTTTTCTACCAATTGCTTCATCCATTAAGGATTCTGCTTCATTTTTAGTACACATCACAACTGGCATGTTCGGGCGAATTTCTTTTAATTGGACTAAGGTTTCTATGCCCGACATTCCAATCATCGATTCATCTAAAAATACCAAATCAAATCCTTTTTCACGGACAATTTCCACAGCATCGTAACCGTTTGAAACTGTTGTCACTGAGTAATCTTTTTGTTCAAGTAAGATAATATGTGGGCGCAACAAATCAATTTCATCATCAACCCAAAGAATCGAACCTTTTGATACCTTATTCATAAGTAACCTTAACCATTTGTATAAATGAAACTGTCGAAAAATTTCGTAGACAATGGTTATCTATAGCAAATACATTAGTAATAGAAAAAATCATTTCAAGCGAAATGTAATAATTTTTTGCGACATTTCAACAGCTTTTTGAGAATATTGAGAGGAGGGGAAGGGGGGGAGAGAAAAAGGAGAGGAGAAAAAGGGAAAAGTGAGAGAGGGGGATAAGAAAGAGGAGGAAAAGGAGGAGGAGAAAAGAGGAGAAGAGAAGGGAGAAAGGGGAGGGG
>JBDNFX010000362.1:0-1963 GCA_041689575.1 Kapaibacterium sp. (SeqCode) | reverse complement strand
TGAATTCTGAATGTAGAAGCAGACCTATCAACTTCATATCCAGTTTCTTTATCAACAACTCTTACTAAAGCACTATTAGTAGTAACAACTGGAGTTGTCCAAGCATATTGTCTGTCTTGAGCAGCAGCTTCGCCAACTGTCATCCAATTTTGTCCACCATCTAGAGAATACTCAATAAGAACAGTTGCAGAAGAATTACCAGACCATTCGATATTGTATTGTCTATTAGCTCTCCAACGCTCACCACCATCAGGGATCATGATATTCGCGGTATAGCTTAACAATGCAGGAATGGCTCTAAAATCTCCATCTGAAGTAATGTTTTTACCTTCTGTTTCAAAGATTGCAGATGCCCAAGTTTCCCATTTGAATGAGATAGGACGATCAGTATCTTTAATTTCAAAACGTAAAGTACCTAAATACGCATTTGTATTCGGAACTACTTCACCTGAACGTTTTGAGAATGCATCATAATTTACTTCAATTGTACGAATATTTGGTAATGGAGAAGGAGTAAATTCATCAGGTGCAGATTTAACTACATCAACATAACCTTTATCAGGTTTGTTACTGAAAAGAACTTGATCAGCTCCAGAAAAACCAACATATTCTAATACAGAAGTATTATAACCTAATGCAAAAGTTGCATTAGCCATTGCCCAAGGTTGACCAATGTTACGTACATATACAGGAACTTCAACAAAATTTCCTAAACGAACAGGAGTTGCTGAAACAGCATAATTGTAAGTAGAAAGTAATTGATCAGTTTTTTTGTACGGTAATTGAGAAGCAACTTTACCATTTTTGATATAGTCTTCAGCAATTGCGTTTACACGATTTAACAATTCTGGGTCTTCAGAGGCAAGCATTAAAGCTTGAGCATTTTCAGTACCATTAACATCTTTTGTATTCGATGCATACAATAGAGGGAATAATGGTTGAATAGAATTTGATTTACCAAAATTACGTTGAACGATATTTCTATCCGAAGCATTTACCGTTCCGTCGCCAGTTACATCTGATTCAACATCAGAAGAACCACTTCTTGCTTGAACACGAACAACATCAGAAGCGTTGATTTGATTATCTTTAACAACATTTCCACCAACCATTGCTGCGATTGAATTCACCCCAACAACTCCAGTGATTCCATCATTAAAGATTAACCCAGTTGCAGAATAGTTCAGACTATTTAAAGTACTTGTTGCCAAACCATAAGCAGAATACCCTAAAGCACCTCTTACGTACGTACCAGCTGTACCAGAAGCAATAACAGCTCCATCGCCACCTGCACCATAGGCAACATGGTTTCCAAATATAGGACCAAATTGAGCAGTAGTCAAAACTGTATTATTAGCACCATTCCAAGAAAGGAAATCCCAACCTGATTCAATCAAGTAACTAATATAGTTATCACCAATTGGATCAAACTTTGCAGGGAAACGAGACATAATTGGGAGGTGATTCAAATGTTGAATTACTACCCAATAACTACCTGCAGTTAAAGTTGAAAATACGTGAGGTATTGTAACATACTCAGAAGCTGCAGCAGGAGCAGGAGATACTAATTGCGAAAATGCAAGTGGAGCAACAGTAGGGTTCAGAGAACCATAACCGAAAGTAGATTCAGCCGAATCGACTAATGCACCTGGTATACCGCCGTTATCTGCATACAAATAAATCTTTGTTCCACCAGCTGTATATGTAGCAGGTAAGTTAACAGCATTTGCTGTTAAGTTGTTATGACGACCTTCTAAAGCAACACGGATGCTGAAATTAGAAGAAGGTGCTACATCGAACAATGGTCCTTGAGTAAATGCAGTATCAAATACCGTAATAGCTGGATTATTAGGTAATCCATAAACTCCACGTAAACGAAGTCTTCCATTTGCAGGAGCTCCACTTAAACGACCAGCATCAGTTGTTGTTCCATCATCATTAAAATCTGGATCAGCAATTGAAG
>JBDNFX010000361.1:0-2694 GCA_041689575.1 Kapaibacterium sp. (SeqCode) | reverse complement strand
GAAAATGAATATTGTAATGCACAAAAAAATAGCTAGGATAACTTTACCAGTTTGGTTATATGTTTCAGTAACAGGAGTCTTAGTTTATCTTATGTTATATAAATTTTTCCCTCAATAAAATGATTAACTTTATTTTAAAAGTACTTTTTAGTATGTTTGCACTAACAACGGCGGTTTATGCCTGTCCAAATTGTAAAAATGCGTATGCACAAGATCCAACTCTAGCTCTAATAGGAGATGCATATAATTATAGTATTTTCCTTTTGATTTTGGTTCCAATTGCTCTTATAGGTTCTATCACGTTTTTGGTTATAAAAAACTCCAAAAAACAATAATTTAGATTTGAATAATTTTCGGATACATCTATGTACTTTAGTAACAAATTAGAAAAGAAAATAAAAATCGGTGGTTTACTGGCTACAGTAGCTATTGGTTGTCTTTTTCTTACAGGGTATTTTGGTTTTAATAATAGGGTTGCTGACAGAGGATACCGTCCTGAACAACCTGTTCCATTTTCTCATAAGCTTCATGCTGGAGATTTAGAAATTAGTTGTATGTATTGCCATACTGGTGTTGAACAATCATCACATTCGCCAGTTCCTAGTACTTCCACTTGTATGAATTGCCATAGTGTTGTTAAATCTGACAGCCCTAAAATTAAACTTGTGAAAGATAGTTATGAAAACAATACTCCTATCGAATGGAAGAGAATCCACTATTTACCCGGTTATGCTCATTTTAATCATTCACGACATATTCGTGCAATGATTGATTGTGCTTCTTGCCATGGTCAAGTAGAAACAATGGGAGTTGTCCACCAAGAAAAAAGATTAAGTATGGGTTGGTGTCTTGATTGTCACCGTAATCCAGAACAATATATCGTTCCTGCAAGACCAATTTCTGGTATATTTACTGGAATTGATTCAAATTACGCTGTAAATAAAGAAACTGGAAAATATAAACTAGCTGTTTCAAGACCAATTACAAATCCTCAGTTTGGACAATACGAAACTGATGTACCAAAACCAATTGTTGTTGGTATACCAACTCCAAAACATGCAGGATTTGGTCCGGAAAATTGTTCTGCTTGTCATCACTAATTAGAAAGAATTGTAAATAAACCTATGTCTACTATGTTTGAAAACAATCGGAAAAAATACTGGAAAAGTCTTGACGAGTTACAAACAGAATCTTCTGTACCGACACAAGAATTTTCCGAAAATTATGATAAACCAGTTCAGATAAACGACAATGTATCTCGAAGAAGTTTTCTGGCGTTGTTGTCAGCTTCAATGGCTGTAACGGCTACTGCTTGTCGTCGTCCTGATCATAAATTAGTCCCAACAACTCAAGCGGTTGAATACCAAACTCCTGGTATGCTACTTCATTACGCAACATCGTTTGCACTTTCTGGAGTTGCCACTTCAGTAATTGTGAAATCCTTAGATGGACGCCCTTTACGAGTAATGGGAAATAAATTAGATAAAACTTCTTTTGGTGCAGCTTCAACTCAAGCTATTGCTTCTATCTTGTCATTATATGATCCTGATAGAATTCGTAGTTCTAGGGTTAACAGAGGCGATGCGTCTACTCAAGTTGCTTTGTATTCAATTGGTGAAAAAATTAAAAATACTTTGACCTCTGGAAAAGAAGTACGTTTTCTTACTGAAAAACATTCTTCTCCATCGTTAACTCGTTTCGAAAAAGATGTTGAATCGAAGTATCCACAAGTTAAATTTGTTCAATACGATCCAAATTATTCTTATACAGCATCTTCATTATATTCGAAAATATTTTCAATAGATGGAGAAATCGTTCCTGATATATCAAAAGCTCAATACGTACTTTGTATTGAATCAGATATTCTTGGAATCGATTCTAATTCTAATTACCATTCAGGAAATTTATCTAAAACAAGAGAAGTTAGTTTTGCAAAACCTACAATGTCTAAGTTAGTTGTTGTAGAATCTACAATGTCTTTAACGGGTATTAACTCAGATGAAAGAATCAAAATTTCTCCGAATCAAATAGAAGATTTTCTTTCTGCTGTATTAAAAGAAGTTTCTGCTGTTAAAGCATCCGTTCCTTTTAATGTAACTTCTTCACTTTCTGGTGAAATTTTAATAAAAGCAAAAGTAGTTGCAAAAGAATTAGTTAAAAACGGTGATTCATCTGCAATTCTAGTTGGTTCTCATTTATCAGAAACTTCTCAAAAAATAGGAATTGCTTTAAATTATTTAGTAGGTTCAATTGCTGTTGGTAAACCTTTGAATCCTAATCATACTTCTCCAGTTTCGAAACAATCTACAAATAGAATTCAAGAGTTTATTACAGATTTATCTGCTAATAAAGTAGAAACTATAATATTTTGTAACGTTAACCCTGAATATTCTGCACCACAGAATCTTAAAGACTTAATTGCAAAAGTGGAGAATAAATTTGCTGTTAGTTTGTACGAAGACGAAACGGCAAAAATTTCTACAATCAGTATTCCCTTAGCTCATTCATTGGAATCTTGGGGCGATACAAGTAATTTTTTAAGTAATTTACTTATTCAACAACCCTTAATAGCACCTTTAGCTGAAAGTTCGTTAAGTATTTTAGATTTTTATCTAAAATTATTTACATCAATTAATTCTGAATCTTTTAGTGAAATTAAATCTCACGATTTTGTTCAGAAAACTTGGGAAAATG
>JBDNFX010000360.1:0-5924 GCA_041689575.1 Kapaibacterium sp. (SeqCode) | reverse complement strand
GCAAAGGAACAACCTGATCAGGAGTTTTAACTTCACTAAAAGATTCAACTGTTTCAAAATACTCGTCTGGGAATGCTCTATGTCTATCACGAAAGAGTATATTGCCTTGAAGGGGACTTGTAGTTTGTTTAAAGCCATTAGAACGAATGTTGCGCACTTCTTCTACATTAGAATAACCATTTATACCAAACAGTAATGCTTGTTTTGGAAATGGTGTAGGAAACCATCCTGAAGATATATATTGAAAAAATTCTGCTTTGAAATCGAAATCTTCAGGAAATTCTTCTGGAAAATCAAATACTATAGTATCCATTCGAACAATTTCATTTGAATTTTGAGCAACGACAACACTTTTAGTTAACATCAAAAAACAAACAACTAGTACAATCAATTTCAAAATATTTTTCATTTTAATTTCGAATATGTAGTGGTTGAAAACGAGAACCCGAAATGGTTTCTAACATTACCCAATAATTCCCAGTAGCCCATAAAGGACCAGGTGTAAATTGAAATGTATGAACTCCCAAAGGTACATTTGTAAAATCGCCGATTAATGTTTTTTCTCCCGTTATCGTAACTGCATAGAACCGAACATCTGATTGCAAGTCAATTTTATATGCGTAATTAATTGTTTGCTGAGTCGTTATTGGATTAGGGAACCCAGGATCGAACACCGAAAAACGTACATACGGTCTTGGAGTTCCTATAGAGCTAGTTCGAATATTTACAACATTGTTAGTTGTTGGAACAGAATTAACCTCAAAATTTTCCAAAGTTAATGTTGTTGTTGAATCATTTCCAGCTAAAGCAGTTCCCCAAAGAAAGAATGCAGTATCACTTTCTCGGTCGAAAATGTATTCTGCTTCGATAGAATAAGTTGAATCAGTTATTCGTTGGAGAATTTCGTTTGTAACAACAGATAATGGACTTGGAGACAGCCCTTCTGGGAAGAACACAGTAGGGTTTGATATTTTCAAAGTAGCTTTAATTTTGATTGCACCTAAAACTTTTGGCAAAATGAAAGGTATTTCGTATTGTTTTCCTACTTCAAGTACGTACGTTTGCGACTGTACAGAATAAAAATTCAAACAGAAAACCACCAATGTGCAGACGGAAAATATAATTTTATTTATCTGTAACAACAAATTCAGTTCTCCTATTTTTTGCTTTATTTTCTAATGTTGAATTTTGCACTAATGGTCTTGATTCTCCAAACCCTTTTGTTGTCATTCTGGAAGCATCTATTCCCATAGAAATTAATACTTTTTTCACTGCTTTTGCACGTAGTTCCGATAATTCTTGGTTATCGTCGGCAGATCCAATATCGTCAGTATGTCCTCGTATCTCAATTTTGACAGATCGGCTTGTAATTAAAGAATTTGCGATTTTCTGGATTTCATTATACGATTCTTCCATTACGTCAAATTTACCCGTTTCGAACAAAATATCTACAAAAGTAATTGTATTTATAGGGGTAAACGGATTGATAATTGATTTATCATAGGTTCCATTTCCGGAATAGGAAGCATTGTTTAACTCAGGTAATTTCAACGAAACAGTTACAGTATGAATTCCATCGCATTCTGGTGCTGGGTACGAAACTTTATAATACCCACGCAACCTTCTATAAATGTCGCCAAATACAAACGGAAATTCTTTTGTGGTATAAATTCTATACAATTTACCCGCAGTGTAATCTGCCATTGATTGTAAGAAACTTTCATCGGTTAAACCATACGCTATTGGGTAAATTGCTATGCCCTTCCTCGAGGCATAATTGATAATACTATCAAGATTAATCTTTGAAGCGTTATCGCCGCCATCACTAAAAAGGACAATGGATTTTTGGAGTGTATCCGATGCATTTTCTAATTGCTTGATTCCCATGTAAACTGCATCGAACAATGCAGTAGAGCCTCCATGATTGAGTAAACCGTTGACTTTTAACCCTGTCGAATGAACTACTCTGTCTTTCGTAAGTGGGAATTCAATTTCAACATTTGAATCGAATTTAATGACAGAAATATAATCACTTTTTTTAACGTATTTGAAATTCGTTTTTAATGCTTCTTGAAGTTTTCTCGCTCTTTTGTCTCCCATTGAACCTGAATGATCGAGTACAAAAACAATTGCTTGAGGTAATGCAGCATCTTCTCGAACTTCTTCAACCGTATAATCTTTAACTTCTGTTGCCACGCCATTGCAAGAATCAATTACCGAATACCAATAGTTTTTATAATCGCCAACTCCTGAAAATTTTGGAGGAGCAAGCCCACTTATATATCTACCACTTGAATCATATAAAAATACTTTTGCCGTTATCTCATTTGGGTATCGCCTTGCATCTACTGAACGTACTTCGAAACGAATCTGTTTTGAAAGAAATTCTAATTCCTTTTTTACTGATTCAGGGAGTTGTAGTCCTTCTTGAGCTGATAATTTTTTATATCCTTCTATTGATTCTAATAACGATGTATATTGTTGTGAAGATTTCAAATAGACAGGTTTGTAGCCCTTAGGGGGCAACATTTTTTCCATTTGGTTTACAAGAGTATGTGGGCAACCATAGAAAAAAAATGATGGAATGAAAACACAAAGTAGAAAGATAAATTTAGAACTACCAAAAAAGGTAAAATATTTCATAAAGAGTTCCTTTTCACCATATATTCTCTAAGTGCAATATCAAATGGTTGGTTTGTAATTATTCTATGATAATCAACTTTTTGTTGTCTACAAATGTTTCGTAAATCAGTGCAATGTTTTTCAATGGCATTTTTGTACGAATGTTGAATTTGATTCGGAACAGTTGACATTTCTTCGAAAGTTTCCATATCTTTAAAAGCTGTTGAAAATCCAAATTTAAAATCAATTTCTCTTGGGTCTAACAATTGAAGAATTACCACTTCATGGTTGTTGTGTCTAAAATGCCGTATCGATTGATTTATCTTTTCTAAATCATCGAAAAAATCGCTAATAATAATAACAATTCCTCTTCGAGAAATTCTTTCAACTAACGAATGTAATGCAGAAGCAGTATTAGTAGTATTTGAAGGGGTTATCGAATCTAAGCGTTGGAGTAATTCTTGAATATACGATATTTTAGCTCTTGGTGGAAGGTATTCTAATACTTCAGTATTATATATTGCAAGTCCACAAGCATCTTTTTGTTTAATAATTAAATAACTAAGTGATGCTGCTAAATATGTTGCATATTCTAATTTCGAAATTTGTCCTTTCGATGCGTACCCCATTGAACCAGAAACATCCACTGCAATTAAAGCACGTAAATTAGTTTCTTCTTCAAATTGTTTTACAAAGTATTTATTTGTTCTCGCGTATACTTTCCAGTCAATATAGCGTAATTCGTCGCCTTGTTGATACTGTCTGTGTTCAGCGAATTCAACGCTAAACCCATGGTAGGGTGAACGATGCATTCCGGTTATAAATCCTTCAACAACAAGTTTCGCTTTTAATTCTAACGAATCTAATTGAGAAACATATTCCGGTTGTAAATACTTTTTATATTCCTTCATTCTGTCTTTATTCTTTAGAGGTCAATTGTTTTCGCCAATCAATATGTTCTAATACTTCTGTTTTGTTTTTTTCAAAGGACTCTAAGATTTCAGCTTCAGTTACATCGGTCGCAACTGGATTTGTTGGCAATTGTTTCCATGGTTGTGGTAGAGAATAATCGTAATCTCCAAAAATGATAACTGGAGTACCGTACACTAATTTTTTCATCCCATTTTTACCTGATTTAGAACCGTCTGCCCAAGCGTAGAACCATTTGGCATCGTCTAACATTAATCGAACACAACCGTGAGAAGCAGGTTTTCCAGGAAGATTATACAGGTGCATAGAAATACCGCCACCTTTTGGATCGATATTCCAACTCCATTGTAATATCCAATTTGAATCAACGGTACTTCTGTGCCAGCGTGAACGCCAATAGGCATAATACTGACCTTTTGGAGTTTGGGTAGATTTTTTACCTGAACTAACCGGACCCCAGCGAACTAACATTCCATTTTCATACGCAGCGAAGGCTTGTACTTTTCGTGAAATAACAACCATTTTAGGCAAATCAACAAACGCATCCATTTGCATTGGATAGGGAGAATAATCTAATATTGATTGTACAGAAGTTGGAACAATAACATCTTCATTTCCTCGAACTCCATCTCGTCTGTTAATCTTCAAGGTAAGCATATAAACAGAATCGCCAAGTTCTTTTCTGAGAGCTTTACCTCCACCTATTGCTTTTCTAGCTTCATACGTTACAGGTGCTTTCTGAGGTTTTAGCTTTTCTACAATTATTGGCACTTGAGTTTCAACTACTTTCGTCTTAACATCCTTGGATGAACAACTAACTGTTAAAAAAAAGATGCTAACACTTCCTGCAACAATGAGAACATTTTTAAAAAAAGAAGTATAGTTTTTTGTCATAGCAATATCTACCTTTAATGATTAATCTTCGAATTCATAATTTGTATACACATTTTGAACATCGTCATGATCGTCAAAAGTATCTAATAATTTTTCTATCAGTTTTCTGCTTTCTTCGGAATCAATTTTTATTGAAGTTTTAGGAAAATACTGAAATTTTGCCAATTCTACAACAAATCCTAAAGATGACAAGGCTTGTTCACATTGAGCCAATTGATCGGGAGCACAAATAAAATGAGTTATATCTTCATCAACCAAACAATCATCTGCACCAATTTCAATGGTAACTTCCAGCAACTCTTCTTCAGATTTAGAATTAGTTAGCATTTCTAAAACACCAAAGTAGTCGAAGTTCCAAGAAACAGAATTAGTTTCTCCCAAGTTTCCGCCATATTTAGCGAATGCGGCTCTTACTTCAGCAATTGTTCGTTTTCTATTATCTGTAGCGGTTTCTACAACTATCATAACTCCAGATGCACCATATCCTTCAAAGGTAATTTCTTCATACGAAATACCTTCAAGTTCACCGGTACCACGTTGTATTCCTTTTTTTATAGTATCTGAAGACATATTCACAGATCTTGCTGCTTGTATTGCCAGTCGTAAACGCGGATTTCCTGCTGGGTCACCTCCGCCAATTTTAGCAGAAATGATAATTTCTTTCGCAATTCGAGTAAAAACTTTTCCTCGTTTTTTATCGGTTGCAGCCTTTCGGTGCTTTATATTTGCCCATTTACTATGTCCAGACATATTTTCAATTTTTATCGTGTAATTGCTACTAAAGTCGATTGTCGTTCATTTTTGTTTGAGGTATATTCGAAGATATACATCCCATTAGGTAACGAATTTGTGTTGATTTTCGATGAATTTTCAATTTGTAATGATAGAACTTCTTTACCAGAAAGTGTACGAACTATTAACAGACCTTGTCCATTTACCAAAACATTGATATTGTTTTTTGAAGGATTTGGAAATACTTGCATTGTTACAATATCGTTTTTCTCTTGAACCGATACCAATGTTGAACTAATACATTCTTTCAGTTTTTGAGCCAAAGACTCTTCATCGTGCGACATCCCCATACAGATAAAACATTCTTTTTCTGCTCCAGCGGCTAATCCATCGTCAAAAGTAATTCCAAGAGAAGAGACTACATCACCAACAAAGGAATTTATAATTTGGTTGCCATTCCGTAAAGAAGAATATATTATAGAATTATCCATAATTTGAAATACTCCTCCTGTTGCACTAAAAGTGACATTCCCTTCTTTAGTGCTAAGTGCCATTCCTATCACATTTGAAGTATTTGTTCTATTTATTTTAATTGCATAGTTTTGATGAGGTAGCTCAACAATTGCTTCTTGGAAAGTGGAAACGGAATTTCCAGATCCACGCCTTCCTAAATCCCAATCTGCAAAATAACCAACTGAAGGGTATGCTACAGTTGCTGAATTGGTATTTTTTAATTTAATAGAATG
>JBDNFX010000359.1:0-1872 GCA_041689575.1 Kapaibacterium sp. (SeqCode) | reverse complement strand
TCAACTAAGGTTAAAACTAGACTTGGCGATACAATTACTGCTAATCTTATAATGAATCCCATCCCCTCGAATGCAGGGAGAATCCGTGGTATTGTTCGAAATGCGTCCACTGGAGTTGTGATTACTCAGGCTAATATTACTACAAAACCAGCTACGTATTCTGTTGTTACCGATTCAAAAGGTGAATTTAGAATTGATAATATTAATCCTATAGAATATAAAGTTTCAGCTGAAAAAGGTGGATTTTCTACCCTTGAACGGTCTATTTTTGTAAGCTCAAACAAGGAATCAATTGCAGATTTCAATTTGTTGCCTTTAGCCCCAACTGTAGGAATTATAACAGGGAAAGTAACAGATAGTGAAAATGACACTGGTGTAGCGGAAGTAAATATAACTACAGAACCAGCCACAGCATCGGTAAAAACAAATGCAAATGGTACGTATACTATACCGAATATCCCTGCAAAGGTATACAAAGTAATTGCTATTAGAAATGGGTATGCAAGGCAAGAAAAGAATATAACTGTTACCAATGGTCAAACTACTATTGCAGATTTTCAACTACAATTGTTGACTGGATCTTTAGTTGGAGTTATTCGTTCTGGAATAGATGGTAATCCCTTAGATAATGCAAATATTACTACCAATCCTCCAACGGTTGCTTTAACAACTGATGCGAGTGGGTCGTTTGCCATTCCAGTGGCAACGGCTGGGAAATATACAATTCGTGTAACCAGATCTGGTTTTAAAGCAGCGGCAGTAGATGTAACAATAGTAGGTGGGGCGCAAACAACAGCGAATATAGTTTTGATTCCCTAAATTAGTTATAAAGAAGATATTTTTGCCGAACAGTAAGAAATTTTTTGGGGGTAGTTCGAAATTCTTTCAAAAATGCTTCAAACTTTTTCCCTCCATTTTGTATAATTTGTAGGGAATTTTTTCTGCCCATTATTTTATCTAACATTTGATGTTTTTCTTTTGAAAAGGTTTTTGTAAATCTTTTTGATTCATACTTACGTAAATGTAGCAGTACTTCACAAAAACATTGTAAAAGATTTTTAGCCTTCGGTGAAACTTTTAAAAATGCACCACTACATTCATCTTTAGAAAAAAGTCCTCTTTCTGGTTTGAATTTTTTTGGCATCAATTGAATTGATGGAGCAACTACTGGATTTATTGATTGTACAAAATTTATATTTTTAATTGTTGGGCTTCCAAGAATTTGAAAAGGTGTTTCTGAACCTATTCCAATGTTAACGACGTTAATTTCTCCAATAATGCCCGTTATTGCACATCCTCGAACTGATGAAATATCTGGTATGTTAGGAGAAGTAGGTGTCCATTGTAACTTAGTTTCTTCCCAAGCCATAGAACGTGTCCACCCTTTCATTCTTAAAACTGAAATTGATGGTAAGGTCAGATTTTTTTTTACAGTTACTATTGGAAGCCATTTTTCTTTTACGAACATCATTGATATCTCACCAATGGTCATTCCGTGAATATAGGGAATAGGAGCAATTCCAACAAAAGACTGAACGGTCATATCGAGTACAGAGCCTTCTACATTATTTCCACCGAGTGGGTTAGGACGGTCTAAAATCAATACTGGGATAGAATATTCAATTGCAGCGTCTAAAACGTTGTAAACGGTACTAATGTAGGTATAAGAACGTATTCCTATATCTTGTATATCAATTACTATGACATCGCAATTACTTAGTATTTTTTTTGTTGGTCTGCGTAAACTTCCATATAAAGAATAAACTGGTATTCCTTTATAAGATGTATCGGATACTTTTTCTCCAGCTACTTTTACAGTAAAAAGTCCGTGTTCAGGTGTAATGATAGTTTGAAGATTACAGACATTTTGTT
>JBDNFX010000358.1:0-4157 GCA_041689575.1 Kapaibacterium sp. (SeqCode) | reverse complement strand
TATCAACTTTTTTATATAATACTGAAGATGAATTTAGTTACTTAGCTGATTCTCTACCTAAAATATTTTAAAGCTTTTGAAGTAGCTTTTCAACGTTTTCAATAAAAAAGGCAACTTCTGTTGTTGATCCATTCCCTGCCATAGTGAAAGAAATTTTTTCGTCTTCACCTACAAAAAAAACATTCGGGATATTGGGTTTGCATTGATAGTATTTATACGTATCGCCGTCCCAGTCTAAGTACAAAGGGTACGTATATTTGTCCCTAATACCGCTACGAATAAGTCCGTGTACAAAACCAGGAGCAATACTAACTTCGGCAATAGGAACAAATTTCACTTTAGTCCCCAGATTCTTTTGAAGTGGCTTAACCCAATTGTCAACAAAATCACTCCCAGCTCTGTCGCTTAAAATAATAACGGTAGGTTTTCCTTTAAACGACGTCCAATAATGCGTTTTATCGAATTGATCTCGTAAGGTAAAATTATATGCTTTTTTACCAATAAGTTTATCATTAGCAATAGATACACTAATTATGTTGAAAACTAAAGCTAAACAAAACAAATATGAAAGACGTATATACATATTCTAATCAAAAATTCGACTATAGTAACCATTTCTGACGATTACCATAGTCGAATGTTTTTGCAAAATATTTAAAATACTACGATTTAGATGACATCATTTTTTTATAGTCATCAACAAACTGCTGAACACCACTGGTAGTAAGGGGGTGTTGTAACGATTGAATCAAAACTTTATATGGCACTGTAGCAATGTGAGCACCTGCTTTAGCACACTCTAAAAGGTGTATCGGATGTCTAATTGAAGCAGCAATTATTTGGGAATCTAAGCTATGCAAATCCCAAATTTCAGAAGTGTCACGTACAACTTGAATTCCGTCGTTAGAAATATCGTCGAGCCTACCAACAAAAACACTTACATAGGTTGCACCAGCATTATGGGCAGCTAATGCTTGGTTCGCTGTAAATATTAACGTTACATTTGTAGGGATTTCTTGATCTGAAAGTTTTCTTACGGCTGCCAATCCAGTTGGAATCATTGGAATTTTAATAGTTGCATCTGGGAACCAAGAAAGAATTTCGTCAGCTTCGCGTAACATTCCATCAGTATCAGTAGAGTTAACTTCAACTGAACAATGTCCTCCAACGGAAGAATGAATTTCTTTAATTATTTCTTTCACATCTAAGGTTGGATCTTCTTTTGCAAGAAGACTTGGGTTAGTAGTGACGCCACTTAAAAAGCCTAAAGAAGCTGCATGGCGAATGTCTGTAAGATTAGCTGAATCAACATATAATTGCATATAAAACCCTTTAAAGAAAAATTGGTAAAGTTTTTGTGGATGTAATAATTTCAACAAAAATACGTAATTCGAAGCAAAGAGTATGTTGAAATTCGATAATATCGCAAAATTTTCTATTGAAATAACCGGAATACTGTAAAATTAACTCCAAGGACTTTTTACTTTGTTTTAAAATACGTATAATTGTATTCGTTTCCAAGTACTCATAATAATGAAACCAAAAAGAGGAGACCTTATGGCTAAAAAATACCTAACGGTGCTCTGTTGTTCTTTAGTGTTAACAGCAGTAACCGTTACTGCAGCGAAAGCAACAGTCGAAACAACACGTGGTTCAAAAACTATATTCGTTTCTAAAGATACACTTCTTCCAACGAAACCCTTCCTTTCGCCAGAAGAAGTAACATATATAAATGAAACATTAGAGTTTTCGAAGCAAAAATATCTACGAGCATTAACCTATTTAGAACAAAACGACACACTTTCTACTGCTAAGTTTTTTGAAGAAGCGCTTTATTCACTGAATGAACTTGTACACTTTTCGGGGATTACACTCAATGAAGATTTTGTAGATCTTGCACAAACAATTGTGGAAGATTATGAAACCTACATTCAGCGTATTGACTTGTTACCACAAAATTCTTCGGTTGTCATTTTGCGTAATTTTCTTTTTCAAGAAGCTGGCGATTATAACCAAGCTTATGAACAAGAAGTTCTCTTTAATCCTAAACGAAAAGAACAATTTGCTGAAACACCCAAAAAACAGACTATTTTAGCAGGGACTTCAGAACTACTCGTGGTAAATGAACACGTAGAAAAAAACATTGAATTTTTAACAAAGAACAATTCTGGAAAACGATTCTTAATGGATGTATTGTCACGTTCTGGTCGTTGGTTTCCAATGTACAAACGTATAGCTGCTGAAGTTGGAGTACCTGAAGAAATTATTCATTTGTCTATGATTGAATCCAGATTAAACCCAACAATAGAATCTCAAGCAAAAGCAGTTGGTCTATGGCAATTTATTCGTTCAACTGGCGAAATGTATGATCTGAAAGTAACTCCTTGGGTAGATGAACGTAGAGATCCTGAAAAAGCAACAAGAGCAGGAATTACCCATTTGAATGATTTGTTTAATCGTTTCGGTGATTGGCATTTAGCATTTGCGGCATATAATTGTGGACCCGGTGGAGTTCGTCGTGGAATTAGAAAAACTGGATTAGGCGATAATATCAATTTTTGGGATATTCGCGATAATCTTCCAAAAGAAACCAGAAACTATGTTCCATTCTTTATAGCAACAACATTAGTTGCATCAAACCCAGAATCGTATGGTGTAGATATTTCAGGGATATCCTACGATAAAGAATATAAATTTGATACTTATACAGTTCGAGATCCGATTTCATTGGCAGTTATTGCAAAATGTGCAAGAACAACTGAAGAAGAAATTAGAGAACTCAATACAGAATTATTACAAGGTATAACTCCACCTAATGCTAAATCCTATAAAATTAGATTACCTCAAGGTTCTTTAGGAACTTTCGCGGCTAACTTCGATAGACTTACTCCAGAAGAAAGATCTCCTTGGTTCTTCCACAATGTTCAGCGAGGTGAAACTGTTCAATCGATAGCAAAAATATATTCAATTTCAGCAATCGAACTAGCAAATTTGAATGAGTTAAGTTCTTACAAGAACAAACTTCAAGACGGACAAGATTTGCGTGTACCAATTTCAAAAATTGCATTACGTTCTATTGAAACAAAATCTGAACCAATTGCTTCGGAAAAAGAAAATATCAATTCAACAACAACTGTTTTTCAAAAAAAGAACACTTCTGCTGGTGAAGAAATTGGTACAACTCAAAAGCAACAAACAACCACTACACAGAATTCTACAAAAGAACTTGCTTCTACTTCAAAAAAATGGATCTCGCACATTGTTCGTGATGGCGAAACACTTTATTCTATATCGAAACTATATGGATCTCGGATTACAGATATTCGTACTTGGAATAAATTGCCGTATAATAGCGATGTATTAAAAAAAGGATCTGAAATTCGTTTAGAATATACAGGAATATCATCTAAAAGCACAAATTCAAACGAAACATCTACAAAAGAAGCTTCGATTGTAACAATGAATCATACTGTTAAAAAAGGTGAGAACTTAACTCAGATAGCTGGAAAGTATAATACGACAATAGATATTCTTGTAAAGCTAAACAAAATGAAAAGTTCCGATTTGCAAGTCAATGTTGGGAATATTGTTAAGGTGCCTGCACCTTTAAAGAAAAGCTCGAAAAAATCAGGAATTGCTGATACCAAAAAAAAAAATCAAAACCTACTCGACAAAATAGAAAGCGTAAATAAAAATAGCAAATATATCGTACGTCAAGGTGACACACTGTATTCAATAGCAAAGAAATTTGATACTACAACATCACTAATAAAGAAAGTAAATCGACTTACTTCTGATAATGTAACTGTTGGTCAAATTATAACAATTCAATAGCACTGAAATATCAATAATTCTATGAAAGCATTAATTCCGGCTGCAGGAATAGGAACTAGATTGCGTCCGCATACATTCTCTCAACCTAAAGCTTTATTAAATGTTGCTGGAAAACCAATTATAGGACATATCCTCGATAGCGTTATTTCTATCGGAATTGTCGATATTATAATAATAGTTGGGTATAAATCTGAAGCAATTAAAAATTATGTTGCAAAAAATTATTCCGTAAATGTTACTTTCGTTTTCCAAGAACATCGCGAAGGTTTAGGACATTCAATATGGGTAGCAAAAGAGTTTATTAATCCCAACGATCAACTGTT
>JBDNFX010000357.1:0-2214 GCA_041689575.1 Kapaibacterium sp. (SeqCode) | reverse complement strand
CTTAGAATAATGAAGAAAAAGTTTTATTTCTTGTAAATATAAAAGAATCTTGTCGAATCAACAATTTGACAGTGATTTTTAGCATATCGAACAATTGGAGAATCGGAAGAATCAACATTTAAAGTGGTGAAAGAGTACGCAATTGTCTCAATAGAATATTTAGAAACTGCAATCAAGGAACTCTTTAGCATTAGGCTTTCCAATTGTTGTTCAAATCTAATCTGTAATGCTTTGTTTGGCAATTCTAAATCTCTCGCCCAAGTTGATAACGTTGGATTAGGATTGTTTCTATCTGAATATATTCCAGCTAAATCTGGTGCGAAAATTATCCTATTACTTTCGAACTTTTTTTGAATAAAGTCAATATCTTTTAACAAAGAATATGTGTTTGAACTAGTATAAATACCTTTTCCATTTGTGAGTACTTGACCTAATAAAAATTGTAGCTTTGGTATTGCTTCTTCTCTATAAATTTTTGAATATCTACTATATGTAAATCCAGCAATAATCAAAAGAAAAGAAACCATTGAAACAAAAATAAAAGTCCAATTCACTTCCATTTGCTTATTTGAAAACACTTTCATTTCAAAAAATAAAAGCAATAACATAACCCCACAAAGTAAAGATGGAAATGAATACCCAATAGATAATGCTGAGCACCAAGCTAATAAAGTAGAAAGAAGCAACAACGAAGTGGAATATTCTTTTCGAATGAGTTTGAAAATAATGAAAGAACAAGAAATTCCAAAAATAACTACAGAACTTTTAGATAGGTTATTTCCAATAAACAAATCAAAAAGAACAAAAATTAATAAACTTATGAAAACTATATTCATAACAATTGACTGAAACTTTGAAGAACGTTTCATCTGTACCAATACGATTCCTAAACCAATAAATAGACCTACTAACCACCAAAGATCAAGTAAATATCGTTTAAAACCAACACCGAGAATTTTAGATTGTGCAGTTAGTTGTAATACAACATCAAAAAAACCACCATAGGAAGAAATCCAACCAACATAAATTGCAGGTAGCAAAAGTAAACCAAAGTATGACCAAATGCTTTTGAAATCTTTAAAGAAAATGATAGTAACAAATGCAAAAGGAGTAAAACTCTGCTTACAAAGTATACTTAAACCCAAAAAAAGATACGTTAAAAAAACAGAAATGGTATACGAATCGTTTTTAATATTAGTTCGAATAAATAAAGCAATTGAACAAAAAAGTATACCATCTACTGTATGCCAATGAAGAAATGGGAAATCGTGAATATTTAAAAGTAGAGAACTAACGATTAATGCAAAAAGTACGTACCATTGTTTTGGAAGTTCATAGAATCGTTGAATTATTTGTACCCAAAACCAAACAATCAAGGACATTTCTATAAGAAAAAATATTCTTGTTATTAAAAGTTGGAATGATTCGAAAAGAGGAATATATGCATAGAGGGCAATAAGTGAAGAGCCGATAGGTCGGATGCTTATAAAATCTTTATGGGGTATTTCACCATTGAAGATCTTCGAAGTCATAGAAAGAATATAACCGTCGTCAGTTGGTGAGAACCCAAAAGGAGAAAGTAAAAGTATTAATAAACTGCAACAAACAAAAAGAATTATTCCTGAGGTAAATCCGAGTCTATTGAATCTACTTCTTCCTTTTGAAGTGGGTAAATTTTTGTGTTCCACCATTCTAATTGTAATTCTGGGAAAATAGCATTACGAAGTTCGGTTTCTTCAACATAGAAAGTATCCGATATTTTAATTTTTTTCGAGGAGATAAATTGTTCCGCAATATCGCATAATCTATGAAAATCTGAATTATGAAACGTTACACGTTGTTCGGCATAATCTTTAGCAGAAAATGTTGAAATGAGAAATTGCCAATCAGAAGACTGTAACAACATCAATTCACGCATTGCTTGTGTTAAAACTCTTCGCAATGTAGGTTTCATTTCTTTTAAATATAAAGTTTCCATTATAGTTTTAAAACGCAGTTCCGCTTTGTAAATAAGCTCCCACGTCCAAACAGTATCACTATTTGACCAATTATCATGATTTCCATCTTTACCCCAACCACCTTCTGTAAGAGCAACAACATATTGAGGTTTTACATAATCTAACTGTTCAGAATTTGTAACAGTATTTACATACGGTGATTGATACAACCCTAGTAAAAGATGTTTTATAAATTTTGGACCTTCAAACCACCAAT
>JBDNFX010000356.1:0-6340 GCA_041689575.1 Kapaibacterium sp. (SeqCode) | reverse complement strand
TCTCGTCTTCGGAAAGATCGCCTTCTGAACCGTCTTCTGTTGGTGAAAACAACATTAGTATAAACACTATCACCAATAACAACGCTTCAAGTACAATCCCACCAATAACAAAAGTATCTGAAACAGAATCTGATATTCTTCTAAATCCAATCAAGACTAATAGTAATGCAGCACCTAAATATACAAATGATGAAAAAGTTGCATTATAATATCTCGAAATTATTTCTTGTAACCACAAAGTTGTTCCCGACCAAAACCCCAACGGGTGAACTATTGTTCCAAATTTTTTAGAAAATTTACTAATATCTCGTTCCTGCGTACAAATTCTCCAAAGTATTGTAATGGTAGAAATTGACGAAAGTTGTTTTTCGTATCGCAATTCAGTAAACAACTGTTTTAACGATTTACGACCTTCCAAGGAAGATAAGTTTTCAATTGTTTTCATAATATTTATTTCAATCTTTGAATATTAATAAGACCTATAACAAAAAACAAGCCATTTGAAAACCAGGCTACCAAATGATGTTGTAATTGTAATGATGCTCCTATTGACTGACTAATCTTTGAAAAAGCCATATAGAGGAAACAAGTTACCATAGCAGTTGCAATTTCTACAGCAATTCCGCCTTTTTTCGAACTGCTGCAAATGGTACTGCAAATATAACGACAATTAAATTAGCAAATGGAAAAGCTTGTTGTCCGTAATAGTCTATCCAAAGTGCATCGACTTTTTTTCCACCCAATTCTGTGAGATGAATATATTCTTCTAACTCTTCAAAAGTCAATTCCGCTAAAGTTAATTGTAGTCTCACTAACTTATCATTGGTTATGTTCGAAGGAAACAACATGGGTCTTTGAATTGTAGTATGAACAGTTGTATCAAAATCTCTTCTTATCACCTTTCCGAACATTTTCCAAGAATTTGAGATAGTATCCCACTGTACAAATTCGGCGTCATACCTTGTTTTGATTCGTACATTGGGAGGGGGTGTAAAATATTCAATAGAAAAATTTGAACCAGATTTTGCTTCAGAATCATAAAATTGAAAGAGAATGTTCGTTGATTTGTTTTCTCGAAAACTTAGATTATAATATTGCTTTGATACTGTATTTTTCTTCAAATATGTTCTTTCAATCTGCATTTTCTTCTTTGTAGAATTTGGAATGAAATCAGTACTTAAATATAATTGTAAACAAGAAACTGACATCCCCCATAACAAAAAAGGAAACAATAAATTGAAGGTAGACATACCACCTGTTCTCATTGCAATTATTTCATTTTGATTCGATAGTTTTCCAACGCTAAACAAACATCCTAACAACATTGCAATTGGTGTTAACAATTTTAATATTTCAGGAAATTGACTAGTATAATAGATTATTACTGTTTTGGTAGGAACTTTTTGATCTAAAAATGAGTCTAAATTTTCTAATAGATTGACCACTAAGAAAATAATAGATAACGCAAAAAGTGCAAAGAAAAACGTTTGCAATAACTGAACAAATAAATATCTATAAATTAGCTTCATTACTTCTTTATCACTTTAAAACAGTCTTAACTAACTTTTTGAAAATTGTCGGTATTTCTAACAAAATTTCTTTTAACGTTAAATTGAATTTTTTACTAAAATAGAAATAACTAAACAATCCGAATATGACAAAATACATAATAGTTCCTAAAGGAATCAACTCAGGAATCCTAAGTTTACCTATTAGCACTAACGTAGCTGTCGAAATTACTGTAGATATAAGAATAGCAGTTAACTGTGTTTTTATATCACGTAAGGCTACAATAACTACAGAAAAGAATGCTAATGGCATAGCAATTACGGCTAAGGATAATAAATTGAAATAGGGAATTGCTTGTACATATTCTTCTCCTTTGAAAAGGAAACGAATAGAAAAATCAAAAAATCCTGTAGAAACTGCAATCACAACTACTAGTATCGGGAAAAATGAAAGTGCAATTGCTTTTGTAAATAAAATCTTCAAATCTTCTAATCTATTTTCTGCAATGAGACGTACAGAACTTGGATAAAGCAATATCAAGGCTGCATCATAGCCTGTTTCGTAGGTTCTATATAATGTTTTTGCTGCATTGTAAATACCTACAATTACAGAAGAGAAATAGAATTGAACTATAAATACATCTAATTGACGAATAACGTTTCCGAAACCAGAAGCAAGGGCTTGAGATAGGGAAAACCGAATAATATTACTTGAGGATATAGAGCCCTTAGTTGAAAATTTTAATTGTTTCCAACAAATGAAAATTCCCACAATAGAACTTACGCCAGCCCCAAAGTAGTTGATAATAACCATTTCGTTTAATGTTGACAATGATTGATTTATCAGTAAATAAATCGTCACCACTGTCATTGTACCTAACCAAGCAAAATCTACCCAAAAAACGCCCTTCATATTCATATCTCGTACTAACAATCTATAACAATACGTTCTTGGAATAAAGAGAATACAAAAGGGTATTAATAAGTTAGCAACTTGTTCAATTCCAGGTTCTTTTAAAAGAAAAACTAATGGTCCTTTTAAAAGAAAAAACATAATTGGAATGCCCAAAGAAATCCCAATATGGAGAAAAAGTACGATTAAATTTACTTTTGGTCTATCTTTTTCATTTGAACCAAATTGTATAATAGACAACAAAGCAGAAGAATCTGAAATGATAAATATCCAAGTTTGAATTGATATCAATAAAGAATACAAACCATATTCATATACTGGCAAAGAACGTATTTGCAGAATTTGGATAAATCCATAAAGTATAATAAGCAGTTTTGAACTGGCTGTCCAACTTATTTTAGCAATGTGTTCTTGAACTTTCATTTACTATGAATCTTTTCGTAATACTTTTGCAATAGTTTCAATTTCCAAAGTAGCATTTGATACAATTTTTCTACAATCTACAATTAGTATAGACGCTTCTTTAAAAAGCTCAATAGAATCATTTAACGAGGTATCTTTGGATTCAAGTTTTTGAACAATAGTATCTAAATGAAGTAGTTTTTGTTCAATAGAATTAGTATTCTCATTGTTTTTTGCCATTGGTAATATTTCCTTTGTCTGTAAAATGTAAACGTTCTATTTCAATCTCATCATCAATCAATAACTTCTCGTTTATTTCCACTATTTTATTGTTTCTTCGAATGATAGCAAATCCTCGATGAAATGGCAAATTAGGATCGGACACTTTTAATGTTGATTCAATATTCACTATTTTATGAAGTATTTTCTGTTCTTTGTTTTTAACAAAGTTTAGAATGGAATTTTCTTTAGAGTTAAGTTCTAATTGAACTTGCGTACAATTTGAACGCAACAATGAAAGTAGGGATGAACTTACTGAGTTTTCAATAATTGATCTAATTGATTCCACTTTTTCTTCAACTGTATCAAACATTCTTTCTTCTAAGAAATACAAATTGTCAGAAATTGAAGCTAAAGTTATTGGAGTTGCTAATTCTGCTGCTGCTGTTGGAGTGTTTGCACGTTTGTCGGCAACTAAATCGGCAATTGTTGTATCAGTTTCGTGTCCAATTGCAGATATAATCGGAATTGGACAATTATAAATTGCATTTGCAACAGATTCTGCATTAAAGCACCATAAATCTTCAATAGATCCGCCGCCTCGAGCAAGAATAATTAAATCTGGGGTTTTTGAATACTTTTGAAGATCTAAAATTGCGGATACTATTTCTGCTACTGCAGTAGTACCTTGAACTAAACTTGGACGGAGAATGACTGTAACCAATGGATACCGTCTTTGCAGTGTTACAATGATGTCTTGAAGTACAGCACCTGTTTCAGAAGTAATTATTCCAATCACTTTTGGATAGAAGGGAATTGGTTTCTTGATTTCTTCATCAAAATAACCTTGTTCAAATAAACGTTGTTTTCTAAGAAGAAATTCTCTATAGAAATCTCCAACTCCAAATTTTTCAATATTTGAACAAACAATTCTATATCCTCCACTTGAAGGATATAACGAAAGTCTACCTTGGATAGTTACAACGTCACCATCATTGATTTTGGGAGCACGGAGTGTATTCTTCCATATTATACAATTAACTGCCGCTGTCGCATCCTTTAGGGTAAAGTAGGTATGTCCAGAAGAGTGAATTTTATAATTTGAAACTTCTCCCTTAACAAAAACAAAGAGAAACTGGGATTCCAGAATCTCTTTGATTTCATTTGTTAATGTAGAAACACTTTGTGGTTCTAAATTCATAGTTATTGTACGAGTAAAATTTTATGATTTTGCTTAGTGGAATTTTCAAACGTAATATTCAAAAAGTATGTACCTGAAATTAAAGCTTGTGGTAATTCAATTCGTTGATGTAGACCTGAAAGTTCTGTTTGAAAAACTTTTTGTCCATTGATATCAAATACTTCTACCAATTTTAATAACTCTTCTGAACTTATCTCAAATATTCTTTTTTGAATTTGTAGTACTTTTGATTTCGAAACAACTATATTTTCTTGAACAGAAGTATTAACTTTCCCTTTACCTGTTACAATAATTGTAAAAACAGAATTTAAAGCATCAGAATATAGAGAAACTGTGTCTTTGTAATCTTGTTCTTTTGTTGGAGAAAATAGTCCTTTTAATGAAAATGTAGGCGAAGAAATTTCTGCTGGGAGACTTGACAAAAAAGTATTGTCATAAACAAAAGCAGAATTTGTGTTTTTAATTGCCGTAAGTTTAATTGTTGCAGTTGGAGTAGTTTTTAAAGAAATTTCAAAATTTCGAGGTGTTGTAGTTAGAACTTCACCTAAATTCAATTCAGTTACATTTGAAATTCCTAAAACTGTATTTGGCGATGGTTCAAAACCATTTAACCAATCCATAGCTCGATTTACAAATAGTTTTCTATCGTTTCTGTTTAACACCCAAGCATCTGGTGAAACAGAGAACATAAATATTTTAGAAGCATTATCTGTCATTCCAACTCCAACTAAATTAGTTTTATTGAAATCAGAATACAACAACGGTAAAGATTTAGAACCAGGGTTCAAAGTTAAAATATCACTAAAAGAAGTAAATGAAGATGGACTAGTATTTAAACGACTACTTACATCTGAAAAATAAATAGAGTTAGTAACACCTGTAACGGAGAATGTATCTGGGAAATTATTTGTCGACCTTGCTAAACTCTCTTTTAATGAAATTCCAATTGTATTCATTAAAAAATTACGTACTAAGGTAACCTTTCCATCTGCTGCGGCTACATCTTCAGATAATGCCCACCAAGTAGCTCTTGGTGCTATTAAGAATACTTTTTTATTGTTATTATAAATATCAACAATAGTATTAATAAAGTTATCGGTTTTATCTGAAAGAGAAGCTAAAGGGATTCCGCTTCTACTAGTTTGCTTTAAAATAGTTCCTCCGTGAAGAGCAAATATTGAAATCTCAAAATCTTTTGCAGGATAATTAGTTAGCAACGAGTCAACAAAAGGCATTGAAATTGTTTCTTTATGATATTTAGATGTGCTAGATAAATCATTTAAAAGAATCGTATCTAAAGATTGTTCACCAATAGTATATAAACAGTTTTTAGCATTTGTTGAAAGAATATAAAAGTATTCACTTGAAGGAATATCGATTTTATTCGAAATTCCATACGCAAAAACTTTAATTCTCTTAAAATATGCAGTATCGTTGGTTGATTGAATCGTTACATTAAAATCTTTAACTGAACCCGATCCAATTGTCTGTATTTCAGGATTTGAACTAAAGTTCCAACCTATTGGCATCGGAGTACCCGCAGTATCTAAAACGATTCTAACATCTAATGGGTCTTCATTGGGGTTTTTAACAGAAAAAGTTCGAGAAACACTCCCATTAGGGTTAACTTTAAAATATTTATTATTGTCTCCAGTAATTTCTGTTTTTGTTTCCTTATAATCTGTAGCACTTTGGAAAACTTCCTTACTATCTATGTTTTGAACAAATGCAACTGGATATGTCATATCAAAGGGCCAGTATTCGTTAACTTTTGGTTTGTAATTTCGAATGATAGTTTGTTCTACGTTTACTACAAGGTTTAATGGAATGCCACCATTAGGAAGCATTTCCATAAATGCATCTTCAAACTCATCTTTCTCGTTTGAACCAAATAAAGTAAATGGTAATTTAGGAAGATATGTTCTTCTACAATTAATAGCTATGTATAACTTTGAATTTGTAGGTAAAACTTGTGAGGTTCGTACTTTTACTGTTACTTTTATTGAATCACCATCTGGTTCTTGTAAAACCGAAAGTGAAACAGGAGTCATTTTATCTCGTTGAGTATTAACAGAATCATTTACTCTACTTTCAATT
>JBDNFX010000355.1:0-1948 GCA_041689575.1 Kapaibacterium sp. (SeqCode) | reverse complement strand
ATTTTTCAAGGAAAATGTTGTCAATTCAAAAATTTTCAGTATCTTTGTACGATTTTTCGAATAAACCAACTGATATCCAATGAAAAGAACATACCAACCCAGCAAGAGAAAACGTGTGAACAAACATGGTTTTCGTCACAGAATGTCAACAAAAAGTGGTAGAAAAGTATTAGCGCTTCGTCGTGCTAAAGGACGTTACAAGTTAACTGTAAGCGATAAATAGGATGAAAATTCGATCTCTGAAGGGATCTAGTTCTTTTCAATATTTAGTTTCTAACGGGAAGAAAGTTCGTTATAATAGTCTTCTTATTATTGCTGATTATAAAGAAGGCTCCCCTTATGTTGAGTTCGGAATTTCTGTTAAAAAAAAAGTGCCCGCAGAGCCGTTTTACGAAATAGAATAAAACGACTTTTGCGGGTTTGCTTTGTTAAACAATTTCAAAGCATTTTTGAACCAAAGGAAAATGAAACACCAGTTTATAACCGTTTTCTTTTTGTTTGGACTGCAGAAAACCAACATCCTGGCTTAGTTAGAATTGAAACGGTTCAAACGGCGTTAGAAGCTTGTTTGAAAAAACTACTTCTTAAAAGAAGTGACCAACAATGAAATTTCTAGCATTATTACTAATAAAGGGATACAAACGTCTTTTGTCTCCATTGCTTCCAAACTCTTGTAGGTTTTACCCTACTTGTTCAGAATATTCAAGACAAGCTATTGAAAAATATGGTGTTTTGAAAGGAAGTAAGTTAAGTATTGTTCGTATTTCGAAATGTCAACCTTTCCATAAGGGAGGTATTGATGAAGTTCCATAAAATTGAAAGTTATTCCCTTGGATAAAAAATCGCTACTTGGTATAGGTCTCATTTTCGCTATTGTTGTTGGATGGATGATGTATATGTCCTTTTCAACAAGACCAGACGCACCAACAAAACCCCAGCTAACAGAAAATAAATCAAAAGTAAACGATAGTACCAAAACAGTTACCTTAGAAGATAAAATTCTTACAAGTACTATTCCTGATTCAGTATTAAAAACTCTTTCCGATTCTGCTAAAACATCGTTAAAAGAAACAATTGCTAAAGAAAACAAATTTGGTAAATTACTTTCTCCCTATACTACAGCTCCTGAAAAACTTATTTCCATTGAAACCGACAACTATATAGTTTTTGTTAGTTCAAAAGGTGGAACGTTTAAATATTTCACACTGAAAAATTTCAAACCTTGGTTCGGAATCGATTCTACAAAACTCCGTTCACAATTGATACGTGAAAACTCTCGTCAATTTTACGAAGTATTTACAACCATCGAAGGTAAAGTAGTAAGAACAAAGGATATTGATTTCCAACTTTCTACTCCCAAAAAATTAAAAGTTTCAGGATCTGATTCAGTTGAACTCGTTGCTACATTAACTATGGAAAATGGCGCAACAATTAAAAAGAGTTTTAAATTTTACGGCGATAAATACGGCATTAACCAAACAATTGATGTTGTAGATTTTGATAAGGTAATTGCGAACCAAAAGATTGATTTTGCTTGGGAAAATGGATTAAATTACCAAGAACGCAATTCTGTTGATGAATCGAATGCTTCTGTAGCAATGGCAAATATGAATGGTTCTATTGAAGAACTTGATGCTTCTGATTTGAATCAAAAGAAACAATCAAGTGCTACAGGAACAATTAACTTTTTGGCTGTAAAATCGAAATATTTTCTTGCTGCAATTGTAGATAACTCTCCAAATTCAGAAGCAACTGTTTATTTAGAAGGAATTAGAACTTCCGCTCCAAATGAAGGAATGATTGAAACCTACGATGTTTCACTAAGAGTTCCTTATAGAGGTAGCAAACAATCGTATAATCATACATTATATGTTGGTCCTATAGATTATGATATTGTTAAGGAATATGGCTTAGAATCTACTGTAAATCTTGGATGGAAATTTGTAGT
>JBDNFX010000354.1:0-14615 GCA_041689575.1 Kapaibacterium sp. (SeqCode) | reverse complement strand
TTCGACATGCGTAGCATAGGTGGGAGGCTTTGAAGCGACCCTTTCGGGGGTTGTGGAGCCATCGGTGAAATACCACCCTTGTTGTCATTGAATTCTAACCCGGCGGAGTGGATCCGCGGGAACAGTGGTAGGCGGGTAGTTTGACTGGGGCGGTCGCCTCCTAAAAGGTAACGGAGGCTTACAAAGGTCACCTCAGCACGGTCGGTAATCGTGCCTCGAGTGTAAAGGCAGAAGGTGGCTTAACTGTGAGAGAGACATTTCGAACAGATGCGAAAGCAGGTCTTAGTGATCCGGCGGCTCCGTATGGAAGGGCCGTCGCTCAAAGGATAAAAGGTACGCCGGGGATAACAGGCTGATCTTGCCCAAGAGTCCATATCGACGGCAAGGTTTGGCACCTCGATGTCGGTTCATCGCATCCTGGGGCTGGAGAAGGTCCCAAGGGTTTGGCTGTTCGCCAATTAAAGCGGTACGTGAACTGGGTTCAGAACGTCGTGAGACAGTTCGGTCCCTATCCTGTGCGGGCGTATGATACTTGAGGAGCCTCGTTCTTAGTACGAGAGGACCGGAATGACCGGACCGACGGTGAATCTGTTGTTACGCCAGTAGCATCGCAGAGTAGCCACGTCCGGAAAGGATAAGCGCTGAAAGCATCTCAAGCGCGAAACCTACTCCAAGATGAGGTATCGTAGGACCGGGAGAGATGATCCCGTTGATAGGCTATACGTGGAAGCACAGTAATGTGTTCCGAGCGAAGTAGTACTAATAGTCCATACGCTTACAAATTGAATTATTTTTCGTTGCAAGGCTCTTGTCATCCAGTCATTATGCAGGATCCAGGAGAACTTCATAGAACAATTACCGTTTTTTTTAAACGACTAATTACTATGTCATGTTAACACAGCAACAACTATCACCGTTCTTTCAACAACCACAACCTCATACTCTATTGGAGATATATCGTTTAGTATATTCGTATACTATCGGCTCTATTCTCCCTCTATTCTTATCCCTAATTTACCTCCCTAGTAAAACCAAAATCTTTCTCTCTACGCCTTCGTCCCTTGGTCATTCTTATTTGTTCTTCAATACTAAAAAATCTTTCCTTCTTCCTTTATAAATTTGCATTTTCTATGTCGCCTTTTTCGTTCATTTGAAATATTCTTGGTGGCTCTATCGCGGGGGAAACACCTCTTCCCTTCCCGAACAGAGAAGTTAAGACCCGTTGAGCCAATGGTACTGCACCGGTAACAGTGTGGGAGAGTAGGTCGCCGCCAAGTCTTTTTAGAACCCTTATTCACTTTATGTGTGTAAGGGTTCTTCTTTTTTATTCCAACTTCCTTAAATATCTTTTTCCTTCCTCTTACGTCTATTTGAGTTAACTTCTTGTCTGAATTTACTTTACTAATTTACACAATAGTCAGATAAGTCTTTTTTTTTGATAAATGACTTGAATCAATCAATATACCGTATCAACTATTTAAAGAATTATGAAATTTGAACTTATTCATACACCACTTCCAATTGTTGGAAATAAGAACTAACAAATCTCATTGGCGAAGTATACCATTATAAACGTGAATTTGTTACAGATTTTGCTTGATAAAGAACTAACGTATCTAGGAATTCAATCAATGAGTGCGTTTCAATCCTTTGTTGATGACAATAATATAATAACTCAAAATGGTTTTCAAGTTTTTAATACGTATCGTTTAGGTTATCACTGAAAAATATTTAAAGCTTTATTCTTTTTTAGCCTTCTATTGCGATCAGCTTTAGACGGTATTACACAGAAATGCCAGAATCTTTTAAAAAGATAGACGAAAAATTGTCTCGATATTTTTTAGTTAACTTAGTTAAGCTTTGGTGTTAATTTGTAAAATTTTAGAATAGTCATAAAATGATAATATAATTGTTGTATTGTCATTTATACTTATTAAACTATAATCAAAAGGATTCAAATGACTACGTATACTATTACTGACTTTATGAATGTTTTCGTCGACTATGGTGCATATCTATATAAAAGAAACCACATTATTTTATTTACTTAGAAACACGTGCAAATACATTTTAGAAAGCATTTGACATAAAAGTTGTTAAGACAAAACACCATGTTAGGCATTTTGAAAAAGATGATTTTGCTCAGGCGATGTATTTTACTAATGATTTCATAAATTCAAATACTGGATTTATGGTAAACTAATTTAGAGGGTTGATAGAAGCACCTGAATATATATCTATTTTATTTAAAAAGAGTTACTGTAAAAAAATAAAAGTATATTTGTATATGTTTTGATTTGAACATGGAGACCAGAAACCAATTTTAAAAAACGGGGCGAATCCGAAAAGCCAAATGAGTAGGGATTGTAGGAGTGTGTATGGAACTAAGTAAAATTGAACGATTTATTGCAGTACATGGTAGAAATTTTCCACCAGAACGAATTGGAATCATCACTTCGCAACTTGAATAAATTGATGACAAAAAGTATATTGCTATTGAATCTGCAAGTTACAAAAGTGATACAACATTGTTGATTGTGTCAATTTTTTTAGGGTATTTTGGAGTAGACAGGTTTATGTTAGGTCAAACAGGAGCAGGTATCGGGAAACTTCTAACAGGTGGAGGTTGTGGAATTTGGTGGATTATTGACATATTTATAATTATGAAAGCTACAAGAGCGTATAATTTCAAATTGTTTGCTCAATTGGCAAGTTAATGTGAATAATTACCCACAAATCACATTGTGGGTTTTTTTTTGATAGTATCTTTATTGTGAAAATGTAATTCACAAATTTGTGTAGGTAAATCTTTGCGTTCTCTGCGTAAAACTTTGCGACCATTGCGGTTACGTTCCTACTCCCTACACTCCCCATACAAACAAATGAAGTCTATACACGTCTTGTTGGTATCAGAATTTGTTAATATGTTAATAGAAATATATGAAAATTACGGTTGTTGGGGCAGGGAAAAGTGGGGTTGCTGCTGCTCTTTTGGCAAAGAAACTAGGTCATTCGGTTTTCCTTACCGAATTGAATAGTAACGAAAATTATTTGAATGTTATTTCAGTTTTAGAGGAAAACAAAATTGGTTTTGAATTTGGTGGTCATTCCGATGGTTTGTTGAACGAAACTGAACTTGTGGTAGCCTCACCAGGTGTTCCTCCAACGAGTGAAGTACTTCGAAGTGCTCTCATCAGAAGAATTCCTATAATTAGTGAATTAGAATTTGCTTCACAACAGATTACAAATCCCATTGTTGCAATTACAGGAACGAATGGCAAAACAACAACCACAGCATTAACGCAATATCTATTTGAGGTTGCCGGAGTACGTTCTGTAGCTTGTGGCAATATTGGCGTTCCACTTTCAGAAATTGTTCTCAATGGAATTGAAGAGACTACTTGGTTAATCATAGAAACGAGCAGCTATCAGTTAGATCGAATTACGACATTTGCACCTAAAATTGCAGTAATTCTAAATATTACTCCAGATCATCTGACTTATCATGGTTCGTTTGAAGCCTACACACTTTCCAAACATTCAATAACAAAAAATCAAAAAAGAACAGATGTTCTCATTGTCAATGACGATAACCTCGTATCAATTCCGAAAGGAATGGGTGAGGCGAATGTTGTTTCGTTTTCAATAGAAAATGAGCCATCGTTTGGGATGTTTGCAGATGAAAAAGTGCTTTATTTTGTAGAAGATGGAACAAGAATTCATTGTCTCTTTAAAGAAGAATTAAGTCTTCCAGGAACACATAATTGTTATAATTCAATGGCTGCTGCGTTGATAGCACGTTCAGCGGGAATAACGGTTTCGAATATTGCAAAAGGATTAAAAACATTTGCAGGAGTAGAACACCGATTAGAATTTGTTCGTGAATTAAATGGAGTTCGTTATATTAACGATTCGAAAGCAACAAATGTCGATTCTACGAAGTACGCATTAACGAGTTATTCAGCTCCAATAATTTGGATTGCAGGTGGACGTGGCGACAATAATGACTATTCGATGTTAAATACTTCGATTACGAAAAATGTTCGGTGTATACTTGCAATTGGAGAAGAAGCTGATGAAATACTTACACATTTTAAAGATATTACGTCTAAAAAATGTTCTTCATTCGAGAATGCTATTCAAGAAGCGTACAAAGAAGCAAAAGCAGGGGAAGTAGTATTGTTTACTCCAGCTTGCAAATCGTTTGATATGTTCAAAAATTATGAAGAACGCGGCACAGTTTATAAACTTTTAGTTAATGCTTTATGATGTATAGATTAGATCCTCGAATAAAAGGAATTTGGATACTAAAGAACTTACTATTAAGTATTATAATTAGTATGGGAATTTTATTTTACGAGCTAACTCGGTTGTTTCGTTTTGAGGATGCACTGTTCTTTAATCACGGATTAGTAGCTTTTATGGTGTTCATTGGAATGAGTATCATTGGTATAATATTCCCATTTTTGTCATATTACTATTGGAAATATGAAATTCGTGAAAATGAATTATATATTGAACGTGGAGTATTAACAAAAATCAGAACAGTAGCACCAAGAACAAGAATTCAACATTTAGATGTATCTCAAGGTGTGATAGAACGAATGTTTGGATTAGCAAGGTTAATTATTTATACAGCAGGAAGTCGCGGGGCAGACATAGTCATTCCTGGATTAGAAGCACGTTATGCAGATGAATTACGAGATTCGATAAAAGACATCAAAAATGAAGATATCTTATGACAGAACAGCATTTTGAAGTCGATAGGAAGCTACATCCATTAACGATATTGTACCGTATAATTGCGAATATTCCTTCGTTAGCATTTTCATATTACATTGCAACACGTTCCAGTGAAGAGTGGTTTTTCTTTTTGATTAATTTCGCAATTGGTTTGCTGGTGTTTTATGCGTTCTTTGTTTCGTATTTTTTCGTCACATATCGAATAACTCCGACAGAATTTTTTGTAGCCTCAGGAATTTTATCAAGGCAACGAAGGTCGATACCAATTGAGCGAATACAAAACGTTGCTATAACGCAAGGTTTTCTGCAACGTTTATTCAGAATAGCAAAAATAACAATCGAAACTGCAGGAGGAACCGGCACCGAAGGAACATTAGAGTATGTTTCGATGAAAGATGCAAAAGAAATTAGATCGTATATCCTTCAACATAAATATAGTAGTAGTACTATTCAAGATGAAGAAAACGAACAAGAAATTAAAGAGAATATTCTCCATTCACTTTCAGTAAAAGAAACGTGGTTGGTTGGCTGTTTTCAGTTCTCGCCAACATTTTTCATCTTTGTATTTTTAGCATTTCAATACTTATATACTTTGTTCCCTGATTCAGTAATTTCGATTACTAAGAATCAAATAGAACAAAAATTTTTAAGTCAAACATCTCCATTTGCAGTAGCCTTAGCAATTGCAGGAGTATTTGTTGCATCTGTTTTAGCTTCTTGGATATTAGGTCTTTTCACAAGTTTTAACAAGTATTATAATTTCAAAGCAACAAAAGTAAATGATACAATAGTGATTCAATCTGGTTTATTAGTACGAATAAATACAACAATTCCGCTTCGAAGAATTCAGGCAATGAGTATATCCACAAACCCATTGTTGAAGTTGTTTGGGTATTCAACAATCAATATATTTACAGCAGGGATTCGAGAATCTCAACAACTATCTTCAACCTTAATCCCATTAATTAAAGATGATGAAGTCAAGATAATTTCTGATCTTTTGTTAGGTTTTCAAAGTGAAAAACCGAGAGAAAAAGTTGCAAATTCTACGTTTTACCGATATCTTTCTCAAGGAAGTACTATGGTTATTTTGCCAAGTATTCTTTTAAGTATCTTTTACAGCCAATTGTTTTTACTTGGGGTTTTGTTTGGACTAACATTTATAGGAATCATGTTTCTATCGGTAAGAAAAAGAAAATTTGATGTAAACCAAACATATATAGCAATACAGCGAGGATTTTATTCAACTATAGTAACGATTATTCCATTACGAAAAGTTCAAACAGTAGAATATAGACAGTCAATATTTTTAAAATTTTGGCATATTGCAGTTATCGATGTAGATACAGCTTCTAATTTAGGATCAAAAAGTATGATATCTTGTTTAGGAAATGTTGATGCACTAGAACTTACGGAAAGAATAACTGCATTGTTTACGAATAAAATATCAACTTGAACACCATTAACCGAATTAATGCGTTATAGTAAGTAGGTTATACCATAAAATTCTACTAAATAAAAATGAAAACACTATTTCTTATACTTTCGATATTTAGCACAAGTATTTTTGTTGCATACTCACAAGAATTAACTCCCAAAGTAGTTGTGAATATGGAATTTTTGCCTCAAGATCAACGAGTTAGTTTGCAAACTCTTCAAAATGATTTAACGCAATATTTAAAAAATCAACGATATACAGACACTTGGGAAGGTGACCCAATTCCATTTGATATCCAAATATTTATTACTGCCAAACAAGGGAATAATTATTCAGCAAGATTAGTAATCAATACTTCAAGAATGATAGACGGTGGAGCTTTCTCGCCTATGTTGAGAATAGTAGACCAAGAATGGAGCTTCCCTTATCAAATGAATGCTAACATTGCATACCAACCTAATAGGTATGACCCATTTTCGAGCATCATAGATTTTTATGCATTAATGGCAATAGGATTTGAATTAGATAGCTATGGTTTATTAGATGGAGCAAAAGTTTTCTCAAGAATGAATCAAATAGCAAACATAGCAAGTTCAAATAATGCATTAGGTTTTCCACAGTCTTCTGAACCAGGAATCGTAAACAAATTCAATATAGCAAATGAGTTAAATAATATTCGTTTTGAAGATTTCCGAAAAGAAATTTACTATTATCATGTAGATGGAATGGATTCATTGAAATATAATAGAACGAAAGCATTAAAAAATGTTGAAACTTCCATTTCATCTTTAGCTCATTTTAAACGAAATAAAATATCTGGAAACAGTGCCTTGTTACAATTGTTCTTTGATACAAAATCTACTGAATTAGTTGAACTATTTACTAAATACGACACAAAGGATATATTTAATAAGTTATTGTATTTAGATCCTTCAAACGGAACAAAATATAGAACTGCTTCAGAAGCAAAATAAAAAGAATTTCTAAAAATTTATAGATGGAACAGTATGGAAACTCCTAATAATCAAAACAAACCACTTCCTATTACGGAAGAACAATTAGCGACATTTAAGCATATTATTCGTAGTAGAGTTCGAACTTATGATGTAGACCGTCAAGGAATTGTTCATAATGCAATTTACCTATATTGGTTAGAAGCAGCAAGAGTTGAGTATTTTAGAGCAATCGGGATTCCAATTGACAAACAAACATTTGTATCGAAACACCGCTTTGTAGTTGCTCACACTGATATCGATTATTATTATGCGGCTGAATTTGATGATGAATACGAAGTATTGACCAAAATGAATTTTGTAAATAATACTTCTGTTGGGTTTGAACAAGTAATACGCCTTCATCAAGATAAAGAGTTGATTGTACGTTCAATGACGGTAATGGTACATTTAAACCCAGCCTCGCACCAACCAACAAGAATTCAAGATTCGTATAGAGATCTCTTTACTAATTTCGAATCCGCCGCCATTGGTGAATTCGATTACGATCCTAGAATATAACGAAATGTCCAATGAAATTCCTACAATTCTAGCAATTGAAACAAGTGGTCAAACTTGTGGGGTGGCATTAGTAATGGATAACAAACTTCGTGCAGAATATACGTATATTCATAAAACTGTTCACGACGAGTTTCTTGCAGTTTTGACCAAACGAATTTTAGAAGATTCTTCCATCAGCGTTCAAGATTTGGAAGCTGTTGCTGTTTCGGCAGGACCTGGTTCCTTTACCGGGCTACGAATTGGAGCATCGTTTGCTAAAGGTTTGTGTTTCGAAAATTCGCCAAAATTAATAGCAGTTCCTACTCTTTCAGCAATGGCTTCGGCAGGGGACGAAGTTGCAGTTACTTTTGGTGCCGAAAAAATAATCACGTATATTCGGTCACATAAGGATGTATTTTACTTTCAAGAATTTTCTCCTACTTCAGAAGCTGTTTCAGAAATTCAATTAGTCAATTCAGAATTTATCAAATCATCACTCACTACTAAAACTGTAGTCTGTAGTGATGGATCTTTACCTATTGATTCAAAAAGTTGTGTTTATTTATCGGGACTTCAGCGAATAAGTCCAAGGTTTACCATCAGACAAGGCTTACGAATGTTTAATAAAAACCAATTTGTACATCCTTCTGAATTTTCTCCAAAATACGAACAAGATTTCGTGGTGTTTTCTAAAACAAAGTAAAATCTGAACTTTAATATTTCACAAGCACATTAAAGATTTTAAGAATTCAATTTAGATTGAAAAAATATTTGCCTGTAACATTTTAATGTCTTGAAAAGATTTTTTCAGTCCAATTATATCAAAGTTACTTTTTCTAACAGTCAACTCCCCAATTAACACATTCAAATTTTCAAGAGAATATGTAGTATTCAAGGCAACCAATTGATTGGTAAGTTCTTGGTACAAGGACAACTGATGATTCTTTTCAATTAATCGTAATAATGGGCTTATTTGCAAATAGAATTCATTTATAAAATTGGATTTATCTTCTTCGCTTATCGAATCTGAGAAATTCGTAAAGCTGATTAGTTCCTTGAATGGAGCTCCAGAATTTGAAGCAGGTTCGATAAACGAATCAAACGCGAAAATTTTTGTTACGATTTTTAAAAATTGGTCAACATTCGTCGAACGTGAAATTATTGTATAAAAAATAGTTGCTGTTACAGAATCAACTAAATCAAATCTGTTGCTTATTCCTACAAATGGTGTTGCCGAATTGAGGTGCTCTTGCTTTATTTGGTTAAGATACTCAATTTCTATTGGAGATAAAATATCAAAAAACAGTAAAACGCAATCAAATTTAATGTACTCACACAACTGTAGTGATTCTTCTATAGAAGTTGATATATAAATAGTTGCTCCTAAATCTTGTAACATCATTTCATAGGTGCTAATTTGTGTACTCAGAGAATTGATTAGAAGTACAACAATACCATCTAATCGTATTTTTTGAAAGGCAGTAGTAACGGACTCAATAGGAGAATCTTCGTTAATTTCAGTTACTTGTATTTCAATATCAGGAAGAATAATTGAAAATACCGATCCTTTACCATGGATACTACTGACTGTAATAGAACCATTCATAACGGAAACTAATTTTTTAACAATAGCCAAACCAAGTCCAGTTCCAGAGTATTTACGAGAAATATCACTGTCTACTTGTTGGAAAGGTTCAAAAACTGAATCCAAATGGGCTTCACTTATTCCTATACCACTATCTTGAATATCAATTGAAATTGTTACAAAAGAATCTGAAATTTCTAAAAATGAAAATACAATAGAAATAAAGCCACTATCAGTAAATTTAATAGCATTTATTAACAGATTTGTTATTATCTGATGAAGTCTAAATTCATCAATTCGAATAATTGAGGGTAGTAGTTCATCTATATCAATAGTAAGAGAAATGTTTTTTTCTATACATTGAAGAGAAAAAAGATTCTTATGTTCAGTCGAATAACTAAGTAAAGACACTGAAGTTGGAACAAAAACTATTTTTCCTGTTTCTATTTTAGAAAGGTCTAAAATGTCATTAAATAATTTTAGAAGAGTATTAGAATTCTTAGCAATTATTTCTAAGTAGCCCCTTTGAGTTGAAGAATTTAACTCTTGAAAAAGAATATTAGTGAATCCTAAAATTGCACTTATAGGAGTTCGAATTTCATGTGAAATCATGGATAAAAATTCAGATTTAACTTTTTCTGCAGATTCTGCTTTTACTTTAGATACTTCTAAATCTTTTGATAGTTTTTCTTGTTCTGAAACATCTCTACCGAAAACAGCCAAACAAAGATTATTATTCCACCAGAATGTAGCTCCAGTACAATCAGTAAGTCTGTTTTTTTGAAGTCGGATATTGTAAACATTCTGAATATGTCTTTTTGTATTCACACCGTTTGAAATGACGTCATCTACAAATTCTTGCCATTCTTCCATATCGCCAGTAACAAGATTTGCAATTTCTTGAACACTATTAAAGACGATTTCTTCTCTATTTGCTCCATTTGCTTTAACCCATTCATCATTTACTTCAAGGATTATTGAATTTGTTAAGTCCAAGACAATGAGTTCTTCTTTAGATGTTTCAAAAATTTTCTGAATTAGTTGACTTTTCCTGTCAAATTCTTTTTTTAGAATATTTAAATCAGTAATGTTTTGAAGATAAAAAACTGCATAATCTATATTGTTAACATTAAAGTTTGTAGAGGTAATTAAAAAGTCATTCGTATCACTATTCTTAACTTTACGCTTCGAAGGGAAACCTATAAATTCCTTTTTTGAGAAAAAATGATTCAAAAACTGTTCTTTTTCTTCAATTGTATTAGGTTCTAATAATCCTAAATCAAGAGTTGATTTTCCTATAACATCTTCTTTTGAAAAACCAAATGTTTCAACCCAAGACTCATTTACATCAACTATGATAAATGTTTCTAACTCAGAGATGAACATTGGGAAAGAAGATTTATAAAAAATTGTGTTTAACTGAACTTGAGTGGACAGTAATTCTTTTTCAATTGAAGAATTGAGTATTTGCGATATGTTTTGAGACAGTATTACCGAAACAGAGGTAATGAACGAAATTTCATATTCTTTAAATACGCGTTCTTTTTCAGTCCCTGCAACACAAAACATTCCAACTAATTGACTATTGACCCACAATGGAATTTCTACCATAGTGTGAATATTAAACTGTTCGAAAAAGTCCTTAAATACTGATGTTAAGTCATTGGTTCTAACATCAGAAATTATTATCGGTTTTAAAGATTTTTTGAAATTATCAATATAATCAGAATAATCCTTATAATCTAATTGCATCCCTTCTAGTTCTTTATTGAATTGCATTCCTTCAAGTTCAAAATACTTTTTACACTTTAGACCTTCAGAATTTAACTCCCAATAACCAGAGTATTCTAATTTGAGTATTTTCGATACAGTTTGTAAACAATGATTAATATTTAAAGCGTAGTCTTTCGTTTGTAATTGGTTTAATTCTATTAAAGTATTGCGTAATTCTAATATTTTCGATTCTCGTTCAAAATATTCTAATGAGTATGAGTACTCTAAAGAGTCTACTTGAAGAAGGCTTTCTGAAATAATAAAAATGTATTCTACTTCTTCGTTCGAAAAATGAAATTCTTTAGAATTAATGGAAATATGTTGAGAAATTCCAGTATTTGAAATGACAGTTGCAAAAATAGGATGATCACGATTTGCAGATATTATCTGAAAAAACAGCTCTTGAGTTGTAGAATCTTTTGTTGGACAAAAGATTCCTCCAATAAATGCACCTAACATCTCAGTATCAGAAAACCCTGATATTGTACTTATTGAATTGGTGACATTTTGGATAATTCCTTTTGAATTTGTACTAACTATATTTGATGAAATATTTTCTAAAATATACTTGTAATAATTGTTTTTATTCAAGATAATTCTTTGAGCAGATAATCTTGAAAATTCAGCAAACGTTCTTGGTGCTAAAATTCTTAGTATACTTCTCATCAATGGTATATCTTGCATCTTTTTAGAGTTTTGAATACCAATTACTCCTACGTTGTTACCATTTTGATCAACAATAGGTTGACCTAAAAATGCTTCTCTTTTAAAAGTTGTTTCTAAACTGGTTTTTGGAAGAACAATATCTAAACCAGATTCTATTGAGACTTCCCCTTTGTTTAGTACTAACTCGCAAGAAGAATCAGGTAAATCAAAAAATACTCCTTTCGAAAGTTCACCATTCTTTGCTAGTGAATGCAAATATGTTTTTTTATTTCCATCAACAAAAATTCCAACATAAGCAATTGAAATTCCAAAAAAATCGTGAAACAATTGAACAACAGAATCAAAAAATTCTTCTCCTACAACTGATGAAGTTCTTTGAAGTACTTCCTCGAGAATAAATATATTCTTACTTTGTAAGGAAACATTTATTATGGTAACATCCAAATGGTGGGTGTTTTCAATTTCTGAATTCTGTAAGGTTAAGTGGCATAAATACTTTTTTTGATTGTTAACATCTAAAAAAGAAGTTTCAAAATCAAAAGTATTAGAATGTGGGATTAAGGAAATATAGGTTTTCTGTAATTCGTCCAGTAAAAACGACAAAAAACTATTTTCTTTAGATTCTATTTCATCAAAATGTTTATTTTGTACTTCAACTGCTGAAGTTTTAAACATTTTTTCTATTCCTTTGGATACCCTTTTAATAGAAAAAATAGCTTTATGGAGTATTTCTATCTGTATAAAACCTATGGTAGATGTTTGAGTCATAGAAGGAGTTGATTAAAAAGTATAGAAAAAGAGGAATGATAGATTACTAAATATTTACAATTTACTGAAGTCACATTCAGGTATCAAAAATACAAAAATTTAGGAAGAAACTTTTATTATTCTTTTAGCAACTTATTTACGAGAAATGAATATGCTTTTACTTCTGTATAATTTTGACTTTGATAAAAATCTTGAATTGAATGAATAGAATGTACAAAAAAGACTTATTAAATCTATCGCTGTAAAATGTTCATAATCAACTGCCATACCCCACCTTACTTCACTCTAAAGAAAACAAGTTCATTTCGGGGAACAGTATTTTCTTCAAAACTAATCGCCTTCATTATCAAAATCTATTGGAAATTTGATAGTAACTACAGTATGTGAGCCAATTTGACTGACTATTGAAATTGCACAAGCATTCTTTGAGGCTAACAAATGAGCAACAGTCAAGCCTAAACCTCCACCCTGTTGTTCTTGGTTGTCTCGGTTATGCTGCACGAATGCTCCTATCTTTTCTACTTCAACTTTTGACATCCCAATTCCATTATCTTTAATAGAAAGGTATAAGAATGTATCTTTTACAATTGATTCTACGGATATCTTTGTTCCAACTTCGCTAAATTTCAATGCATTATCGAGAATCTCAAATGTAATTTTTCTGAACAATTCTGGATTTACGGCAATAGGTGTTTCAGAAACTGATACTTCAATATCTTTGATTCGTTCATAGGGTTTGGCAACTTTTTCAATTATTTCTTCTAATTCAAACTCAATTGATTCGGTTCTGTCCCAAATACTTGGTTCTTTTTTACGTTGCGGAGTTTCAACTTCTTGTATAGACAACTGAGTATACAAAACGTAGTTTTCCAATAAGCGTTCTAACCGTTTTCCTGCATCAAAAATCATCTCCGAATATTCTGAAATTTTCGATGGTTTATATTGTTTTGCTCTATCACGAAGTAATTCGGAAATCCCTAAAATTGAAGACAAAGGGGTTCTAAATTCGTGTGGCATTGCTGTTGAAACTGTATAACGAATTTGTTCAATCTGTTTTGATGCTTCTTTTGTTACTACAGATTTAGTTTTTAAACTTTTTTCAAGTCTATTTTTTACTGAAACTAAAAGTTCTTCTTGATCAAATGGTTTTAACAAATAATCATCCGCACCAAGTCTTTTTCCAGTTTTAACTGATTCTAAATCAGAATTTGCCGTTAAAAATAAAAATGGAATTATGGCTGTTTTGGAGTTTGTTTGTAATTTTTCTAGAAATTCAAACCCATTACAATCGGGCATTGATATATCGGACAATATCAAATCAGGCAACAATGCAATTGCTTTTTCAATACCTTCATTTCCATTTTGTGCAATAGTAATGTAATATCCTTCAAAAGATAGAATTTCAGCAATTTGCTGTTGCAACAGCGGATCGTCTTCTACTATAAGAATATGACCAAATGTTTGTTCCATTTTTAAAAATTCATTGTTAATCGGATTTGTTTTTTCTCTTTAATTACTTCTAGTACCTTCACTTGTACATTTTGCCCAACGGATACAATTTGATGTGGGTCTTTTACAAATGTTTTCGACAGTTGGGAAGTGTGGACTAATCCGTCTTGATGCACACCAATATCCACAAAAGCTCCAAAAGCAGTAACATTTGTAACTATTCCGGGTAACTCCATACCTTCTTTTACGTCTTCTAAAGAGTTAATGTTTTCTGAGAAATCTACTGGTGTAAATTCTTTCCTTGGATCCCTGCCTTTAGATTCTAATTCTTTTATAATGTCTTTTAATGTGGGTAAGCCAATTTTATCAGTAACAAATTCGCTTAAATCAACCGATTGTAACACTTCAGGATTATCTACTATATGATTAATTGTTGTTTGTAATTTCTTTGCAATCAAATCAACAATTGTATACGATTCTGGGTGAACACCTGTTTTGTCTAAAGGATTCTCAGATGTAAGTATTCTCATAAACCCAATGCTTTGTTCAAAAACTTTATCGGAAAATCGCTTTACTTCCAACAATTGTTTTCTACTTGTAAACATACCATTTTTATTTCTATAGTCTATAATATTTCCACTTAAGGAAGGTCCAATTCCTGCTACATAATTCAATAATTCTTTCGATGCTGTGTTTACAT